>JBFJHN010000069.1:0-7972 GCA_041613275.1 Candidatus Krumholzibacteriia bacterium
CGTGACGCAACACCTCGAGCAGGTTGCGCAATACGGTGCCGAGGCGCTCGTGGTCGGCCTCGTTCTTCGCCAGCTCCCAGGGCTTGTTCTCTTCGATGTAGCGGTTGGCGAACTGGATGATGCTCCACGTGGCCGCGAGCGCCGCGTGAATTTGAAATCCATCGAGCGCGGCGCGATAATCCGCCACGGCGCGCTCGAGCGTGGCGAAGAAGTCGGCGTCGCGCGCGTCGTCCGTGCGAAGCGGCGGGACCTCGCGCTTGCGATAGCGCTTCACCATGGCCAGCGTGCGCGAGAGAAGATTGCCGAGATCGTTGGCCAGGTCGGCGTTGTAGCGCTCGGTGTAGTTGCTCCACGAGAAGTCGCCGTCGCGGTCGAACGGCACCTCGCGCAGGAACAGGTAGCGGAAGCCGTCGACACCGAAGCGCTCCACGGCGTCGGCCGGCGGAATGATGTTGCCGAGCGACTTCGAGAGCTTCTCGCCGTTCACCGACACGAAGCCGTGCCCCCAAACGGAGTGCGGCAGCGGAATCCCTGCGCTCATCAGCATGGCCGGCCAGATGATGCAATGGAAGCGCGTGATGTCCTTGCCGATCACATGCAGGTCGCACGGCCAGTAGCGCTTGACCAGACCGTGCGGATCGTCCGGAAACTCGAGCGCCGAGATGTAGTTGATGAGCGCGTCGAACCACACATACACCACGTGGCCCTGGTCGATCGGGAGCGGAATGCCCCATTCGGCGCCCGCGCGCGACACCGAGATGTCGTCGAGGCCGCGGTCGATGACGGCCATGACCTCGTTGCGGCGGATCTCCGGGCGCACGAAGTCGGGGTTGCGCGTGATGTGCTCGCGCAGCCGGTCGGCAAAACGCGAAAGCGCAAAGAAGTAGTTGTCTTCTTCCAGCCAGCGCGGCTCGGTCTTGTGGATGGGACACTTGTCGTCGACCAGATCCTTGGTCTGCTTGAAGGCCTCGCACGAGTCGCAGTAGTAGCCCTCGTACTTGCCCTTGTAGATGTCGCCGGCCTCGTGAATGGCAGCGAAGATGGCCTGTACGGCCGTGCGATGGCGCGTCTCGGTGGTGCGCACGAAGTCGTCGAACGAGACGTCCAGCAGCTCCCAGACCTCGCGGAAGCGGCCTTCCATCTGATCGCAGTAGTCCACCGGTGCGAGGTTCTCAGCCGCGGCAGCGCGCGCCACGTTGATGCTGTGCTCATCGTTGCCCATGAGGAAGCGCGTGTCGTATCCCATGAGGCGACGCGAGCGCGCGATGAAGTCGGCGGCGATCTTCTCGTAGGCCGTACCGATGTGCGGGCTGGCGTTGACGTAGTCGATGGCGGTCGTGATGTAGAACTTCGGCGCCGGCTCCGTCATGCGCATCTCCTCAATCGCGTCCGGCGAGCGCGCGACCCTGGTCGCTCTCGCGCGCCATCCCCAGGAACAGCGAACCCAGCGTGAGCTCCGCGTGCGCGTAGCCCGCGATCTCGCGCTCGGCCTGCTCCGCCTGGCGCACCAGGTTGCGCAAGCCTTCGGAGCTGTAGCCTTGCGCCAGTTTTCGCAGCTCGGCGCGGCGGTCGGTGTTGACCAGATGCAAATGCGCGTCACGCGCGGAGGCGCCGCTGTCATCCGCACCCACGGCGCCTTCGACCAGAAGCAGCGTGTCGCGCGCGATCAACACGACCATCTGCAGCAAGAGCGGAAACATCGGACGCTGTTTGGCGTAGCCGCGCGCGGTGGTGTTGGCGAGTGCGAGAAGATCCAGCGCCTCGCAGCCGGCGGCGGCGCGCAGGATCTCGAAGGCGCGCTCGCGCACCTCGTCGAAGACACCGCTCAAGTGACGGCTCGCGAGCAGCATGCTGCCCTGCGACAGCGACGCCGCGAGCCTGGCCTGCTGCGCGTCGGCGTCGTACAGGAGCTGCAAGCGCGGCTCCATCCACGTGCTGCCAAGCGGCGCGAACGTGAGACGCTGGCAGCGCGAGCGAATGGTCGGCAGCAGGCGCTCGGGAACGCTGCTGGTCACCACCAACAAGCAATCCGCGGGCGGCTCCTCCAGCGTCTTGAGCAGCAGGTTGCCGATGCCGAAGGCCATGCGATCGGCGTCGGACAGGATGACCACCTTCATGCGGGCTTCGACCGGGCGCCGATGCACCGCCGGCAGGACCACCTCGCGCAGCACGTCGGCGTGGATGCCCACCGGGCGCTCGAACATCGGCTTGTGGTACGGGTCGATCGCCTTGCCGCGCAGCACCTCGATCACCGAGCCGGGCTCACGCTGCGACCAGTCGTTCGGCAGCTTGGCGTCGGGCCGGCCCGCCTTCTCCCAGAAGCCCGTCGGTACCGGGAAGATGAGATGCAGATCGGGATGCTGCAGGTTCAGGAAGCGCCGGCACGACGAGCACGCGTCGGTCTTCTCGTTCGTCGGCGGATCGCGGAACAAACCGCGGGGATCGCAGCTGCCCTCGCGTTCGCAGTTGAGCAGGCGCCCGAGCTCGACGGCGAGCGCTTCCTTGCCCACGCCAGCGGGGCCGTCGAACAGGAACGAGCCCGCGACGCGATGGCGCACGAACATGTCCGAGAGGACGTTCTGTACACGCTTCTGTCCGTGGTCGCCCAGATGCATCGTCGGGTCCGCCCGTGTGTGGGGTGGGTGCTTCGGCGCCCTACAATACGGTTGTCAGGCTTGGGCCACAAGCCTGTCGGAATCGCGTTCGAAGAACTCTTGCAGCGGGAGAGGGCGGTTCGGAAAGTTTCATGAGCGCGGCGCTGGTGCGCGCCCGATTGACGTCGATCACGGAGGACGGTGGGGGCGCACACAGAGTCAGCGGACGAGCCACTTCATGGGATCGTCGGCCTGGGCGGCGGCGCGCACCTCGAAGTGCAGCTTGGCGCCGTCGAGCGAGCCGGTGTCGCCGACGCGTCCGAGCAGATCACCGGGCTCGACGACTTGTTTTTCGAGGACGATGACTTCGGAGAGATGCGCATACACGGTATAGAAGCCGTCGCCGTGGTTGACGATGACCGTGCGTCCGTAGCCGTCCAGCCAGGAGACGTACTCCACCCGCCCGCCGGCGACGGCGCGCACCGCTTCGCCCACCTGGGCGGCGATGTCGATGCCGCTGTTGAAGATGACGGTTCCGTAGCGCGCGTGTTTTTGCGGTCCGAACGAGCCGATCACGCGCCCCAGCACCGGCCAGGGCATGCGGCCGCGCAGCTGCGCAAAGTCGACGTCGCGGAAGATCTGGTCGCCGCCGCTCTGGAGGAGCGCCTCGTAGCGTTCCTGAAGCTGCGAAAGCAGGCCCTGCAGGCGCGCCTCGCTCAGCGCCAGATCCTCGATCATCTTCTGGTGTGCGCCGCGCTCGTCACGCACACGCTTCAACGTCGACTGACGCAACGAGCGGCTCTCGGTGAGCCGGCGCCGTTCCTCCTGTGTTTCGAACGTCGTCGACGACACCTCGGACAGGTTCTCCGTAAGCTCGGCCTGCGTGCGCGCCAGATACACTTCCTGTTGTCGCACGTCCTGGAACAAACGCTCGTTGTTGCGCGCCAGCATGCCCAGGTACTTGAAGCGCGTGAGCGCCTCGCGCAGGTTGCTGGTTCGCAGCAGCACCTCGAGAGGGTTGGCCGAGCCGTTGACGTACATGGCGCGTAGCGTCCGTGCGAGCTTGGCTTGACGCTCGTCGAGGATCTCCTGGGCGCGCGCGTGCTCGGCGCGGATGCCGGCCAGCTGCGCTTCCAAGCGGCTTTGCTTCTCTTCGAGTTCGCGCAGGAGGTCGGTGGTCAAGGACACGTCTTGGTCGAGGATCTTGAGCTGCTCGAGCGTGCCCACCTCTTCCTTGCGCAGCTGCGATTCGCGCTTGCGCAGCTCCTTGATGCGTTTGCGTAGCTTGTCCAGCTGCTCTTCCTGGGATTCGATTTGCTGCTCGTAGACCAGAATCGAATCGCCCTCGTGCTGAGCGTCGACGCGCGCCGCCGCTGCGAACAGCAGGAGCCCGGCGAGACCCCAGCCCAAAGCATGGGCGGAGAAGTACATCGCGAGCGGGCTGCGTTCGATGCGGGAAAGCGTACGCACTAGATCCTCAAGAAACGGCGTAGGCTGGTGAGGCTTCCCAAAGCGCTGACGATGGCACACAGCGCCACGAAGCCGGCGATCTGCGACGCGTCGTAGAAGTGCAGCGGACCCACGAAGCGCGTGGCGTAGTTGTGCACCGCCCACAGGATCCCCATGGCGATGCCGGCGGCCACGGCACCCTGCAGCGCGCCCTCCACCAGGAACGGCGTGCGGATGAACCAGTCGGTGGCGCCGACCAAGCGCATGATCTCGATGCTGCGCTCGCGGGCGAGCACGGTGAGCCGCACGGTGTTGGAGATGACAAAGAGCGCCGAGGCCACGACGATGGCGCCGATGAGGACGTCGAGCAGCAGGAACACCTGCACGTAACGCTCGAGACGCTCCACCCACTGGTCGCCGTAGCGCACTTCTTCGATGCCCGGCATTTCGCGCACCCAGGCCGACAGCAGCTCGAGCTTCTCCGACGTGCGCGCTTCGTCGAACAACAGCACGCGGAGAGACGCCGGCAGCGGGTTCTCGTCGAGCACCTCGAGCAGGTCGGCGTCGGCCCCCAGCTGGGCGCGGAACTCCTCGAGCGCCTCTTCCTTCGACACGTACGACACCGCCTGCACGCCGTCGTGTTCCAGGAGCCGCTGGCGTACGTCTTGGATCTCCTCGACGCTGCGACCTTCTTCCAGGAAGGCGACGATCTCGATCTCCTTCTGGAAACCGCGCGCCACGGCGCGCAGGTTGACCGTGACCAGCGTGAAAAGCGCCAGCATGAGCAGCGCGATGCTCATGATGAGCATCGAGACGACGCTGATGCCCTTCATGCGCTTGAGCGAGTGGAGCGACTCGCGAACGAGATATCGGATCTGGCTGTCGGTGAACACGTCTCACTCCTCGACGGCGCGCACGGGCGGAGCCGGCGTGTCCTGCTGCCAAGCCTCGTCCAGCGGCACGTCCGAATCGCGACCGCTGCTCCAGCGATCGAAGGCGCGCTCGTCCTGCACGATCTCGCCCTGCTCGATGTGCACGATGCGCTGGCGGTAGGTGCGCACCATCTCGTGGTCGTGCGTTGCCATGATCACCGCGGTGCCCGCGATGTTGATGCGAAAGAGCAGCTTGAGGATCTCGCGTGCGACGACCGGGTCGAGGTTGCCGGTAGGCTCGTCGGCCAGCAGCACGTACGGCGAGTTCACCAAAGCGCGCGCGATGGCGACGCGCTGCTGCTCGCCGCCGGAGAGCTGGCGGGGGAAGCTGTTGCGCTTCTGGTACAGACCCACGCGGGCCAAGAGATCGAGCACCGTGCGGCGGATGAAATTGCGATGCGCGCCGATGACGTACAGGGGGAACGCCACGTTCTCGAAGACGTTGCGGTCTTCGAGCAGCTTGAAGTCCTGGAAGATGAGCCCCACCTTGCGTCGCAGCTGCGGCACGCGCTTACGACGCATGCGTGTGCTGACGAAGCCGGAGACGGTGACCTGGCCCTCGGTCGGGAACTCTTCCATATAGATGAGGCGCAACAGCGACGACTTGCCGGCGCCGCTGGGGCCGACGAGGAACACGAAGCCGCCGTGGTCGACGTGCAAGGTCACGTCGCGCAGCGCCGTGCGCCCTTCGTAGCGCTTGGTCACGTGATACAGGCTGACGATCGGGTGGCGTTCCGGAAGACTGCTGGCGCGAGGCTCCACGAGGTGCGGCTTGACGGGCTGGCTGGCCTCGTCTTCTTGCGATTGCGCACGCGGCGGCGTGGAATCCGGCATGTCCTCACGTCCTCGTCCCAACCCGACCCGGACACCCGCGGCATCCAGGACACCGGAGCGGCGGCGCTCGCGATCCAACCGGGGAGTTTGACCGCAGCCCCGAGGTACTGTCCAGGGAAACGACGGCGCCTCGCACGTGCGCGCTGCGTGCTATCTTCGCGGCCATCATGGCGGCGCGGGCGTGCATCTTCTGCGACATCGTAGCGGGCCGAACCCCGGCCGAGCGCGTCTTCGAGGACGACGCCTCTGTGGCGTTCCTGGACCACCGTCCGCTTTTCCCCGGCCACGTGCTCCTCGCCCCGCGCGATCATCACGTGACGCTGGTCGATCTTCCCGACGACATCCTGCCGCAGCTGTTCACCAACGCGCGGCTTCTGGCGGCGGCGGTGCAGGGCGGCATGGACGCCGAGGGCACGTTCGTGGCCATGAACAATCACGTGAGCCAGAGCGTTCCGCATCTGCACGTCCACATCGTGCCGCGGCGGCGCGGCGACGGGCTGCGCGGCTTCTTCTGGCCGCGCCAACCGTATCGCGACGACGCACACCGCGCCGAAGTCGGTGAAGCCATCCGGCAGGCGGTGGACGCGTTGCGCGCGTAGGGATCGCAAGAAGGGACGCTGCATGCTCGCTGTCAAGCTGGAGAGCCATCCGCTAGCGCAGATCGGTGTGTTCGAAACGACGTTTCCGCAGCCGCTCGACGCCATGACGTCGCCGGCGTGGCTGGCGCAGATGTTGGCCGCCGATGCCGAGGCGCCGCTCGTGCGCGACGAGAGCGTGCGCAAGCAGGTGCGCGACCTCTTGCGCCACGGAGGCTACAAGCCCACCGGTCGCGGCAAGCCGGCGTCGGAGTATCTGGTGCGGGCGGCGCAGGAAAACGGTTTGGGCGCCATCAACGCGGCGGTCGATGCCGGCAACGTCGTCGCGCTGCACAGCGGTCTGCCGGTCAGCGTCGTCGATGTCGAGCGCCTCGTCCCGCCTCTGCACGTCGGGCTCGCGGAGGCGGGCAGCTCGTTCGTTTTCAACGCCTCCGGTCAGAGCATCGATGTGTCGGGGCTGCTGAGCCTGCACGACGCCGAGGGGCCGTGCGCCAACGCCGTCAAGGACGCGCAGCGCACGAAGACGCACGCGGGGACGACGCGCACGCTCACGGTGATCTGGGCGACCCTCGAGCTGGACGCGCGCCTGCAGACAGCGCTCACCTGGTATCGCAAGCTCCTCGCCGATCTCGGCGCCACGACGACACCGGTGCCGGTGAGGCGCGATTGAGCCCGTCGATCGAGTGTGTCGGTTCACACGACGCGCGGCTTTCCCGCCAGACGTCGCAGCAGGCCGAGCTGTCCGACGTGATAGGCCTCGTGCCACACGAGATGCACGAGGCGCTGCTCCACCGAGTACTTGTCGTTGTACGCGGCTTGCAGTTGGGCACTGGACGCCTCCGCCAACGCTTCCTGAAGCTGGGGGCCAGCGGTATTGAAATCGGCGACCAGCGTCTCGAAGGCGACCTCGTGCCCGCCTTCGGCGGATCCGCCGCCTTGGGGATCGGCGTTGCGCTTGAAAGACACGCGCGCGGCTTCCGGATGCAGGCGCGGCCTGCCCAAGAGCTCGAGGATGGCGTCGCGGTAGACCACCATGTGACCGAGAACCCAGTGGAACGAGTTGCCGATGTCGAGCGGACGCTGCCTGCTCTCTGCCTCCGACAGGTCGCGCACGCATTCGCGTACGAAGGCGTCGTTCGTCTGCAGCATGTGTTTCAGCGGTCCGACGGACATGGCTACTCCGATCGCTTTGGATCCTGGCGACGCTCGGGATCCGCGCCGGGCTCGTCGTCGCCTTCGTCGTGAGCGTTGCGCTCGGAACCGACGGGCGCATCGACTTCGAGAACCCGTGTCACAGGATCGGTGCGCGTATCGCGCAGCACTTCGACGTAGCGTCCGGCGTCGCGACGCGCGACGTTGCCGCGCGGCACCTCGAGCACGCGCGCTTCGAGCTCGCGTCCTAGGAAGCGCAGGACGATACGTTCCCCGACACGCACGAGATGGCTCGCTTTGGCGACGCGACCGTCGACCGACACGGCGCCCGCCACGCATAGGTCCTTGGCCAGGCCGCGTTGTCGCACGAGCGCCGTCTTCTTCAGGAACACGTCGAGTCGCATCTGGGTTCAGC
>JBFJHN010000070.1:0-7910 GCA_041613275.1 Candidatus Krumholzibacteriia bacterium
GGTGAGAGCCTGCAGACGGCAGCGAACATCGTGAGCGGAACGCCGGCGTATCTGCCGCCGGAAGTCGCCCAGGGCGCTGCGCTCGACGCGCGTGCCGACCTGTACTCGCTGGGATGCGTCGCCTATTGGCTGCTGACCGGCCAGACCGTCTTCACCGGGGACAGCGCCATGCAGCTGGCGTTGCAGCACGTGCAGGCGCAGCCGGCGCGCCCGTCCACGCGCACCGAACTCGCCATTCCGGAAGCTCTCGAGAGCATCATCATGCAATGCCTCGAGAAAGACCCGGCGCGGCGCCCCGCATCCGCCGCGCACCTCGACGCGCTTCTCGAGCGCACCGGCCTGGCATCGACGTGGACACCCGAGCGTGCCGAGCGTTGGTGGCGACGACACCGCCCCGAGAAACCGGCCGAGCCCGCGGCACCGCCCGATGCCGCGGCCTCCGCAATCCCGTGAAGGAAACCCTTTGAGAAGGGGACGCCGTGACAAAGTCGGCGCCGGCTCAAACCTTCAGGCTCGCGGCGCTGTGCGCTGTCCTGCTCATTGCTCAACAGGTGGGCAGCAAAGCGGTGCGCGACACGCTGTTCCTCTCCAACTTTCCCGTCACGAAACTCCCCTTCATGGTCATGGGGGCGGCCGCAGTCTCGATCATCATGGTCCTGATCACGTCACGCGCCATGACGCGCTTCGGACCCGCCTGGCTGGTCCCGCGCGCGCTGCTGGCCAGCGCTACCGTGCTCGTGGGCGAGTGGCTCCTGCTCGCAACGCTGCCGCGCTTGGCTTCGGTGCTCGTCTACCTGCATGTCGCCTCGCTGGGCTCGTTGCTGGTCTCGGGGTTCTGGTCCGTGGTCAACGAGACGTTCGATCCGCGCTCCGCCAAGGTGCACATCGGCCGCATCGCCGTCGCGGCGGCGCTGGGTGGCGTGCTGGGCGGCGTGCTGGTGGCACGACTGGCCGAGCGATTCGACGTGCACGGGGTGCTGCCGCTCGTCGCGTCGCTGCAGGTGCTCGCCGCCGCAACGCTCTGGCCGGTGCGCCCTCCGTCGCGCGCGTGGTCCAGCGCTGCCCCTGAGCCGGAGTCCTCGCCCTCCACATCGGTGCGCGCGACGCTGCGGCGCGCACCCTACCTGCGCAATCTCGGCGTCGTGGTTTTTCTGGCGACGCTGGGCGCCGCGCTCTTCGATTACGTGTTCAAGGCACGAGCCAGCGAGGCGTTCAGCACGGACGAAGACCTGCTCGGCTTCTTTGCGCTGTTCCACACCGCGATCGGACTGGGCACGTTCGTCATCCAGGTTATCGCGAGTCGCGTGCCCATGGATCGGCTCACCTTGTCGGCGCGCGTCGCGACAAACCCGATGGCATTGGCGATCGGTTCGGCGTGCGCCCTGGTTCTGCCCGGTGCCGTCGCCACCGGTTTTCTGCGCGGCGCGCACACCGTTCTCAGCAACTCGCTGTTCCGCTCGGGATACGAGGCCATGTTCTCGCCGGTCTCGCCGCGCGACAAGCGCGCCACCAAGCAGGTCCTGGACGTCGGTTTCGAGCGTGCGGGCGACGCCGCCGGCGGTGCCGTGGTTCGGCTCCTTCTGATGTTGCCGCTGCAGCTGGCCGTCACCTCCATCCTGGGCGTGGCCGTCGCCGTGGCGTTGTTGGCGCTCGTCGTCGCCAGGCGCTTGCGCGCGGGGTACGTGGGCGAGCTCGAACATCGCTTGATGTCCGGTTCCTTCCGCATCGAGCCGGAAGACTTCGACGATCCCCTCTCACGCAGCATGATGCTGGGGTCGATGTCGTCGATCGTGCTTCCCCAGCTGGACGCCGCCGGGGACACTCCGCGTCCGGGCGACGGAGGTCGGCTGGGCGAGCTCGCAAGCCCCGGTCCCGGCGAGTCCTCGGCGAGCGCGTCAGAGGGCTCCGAGCCCGATCTCGTGCTGCAACGCATCCGCGATCTGCGATCCGCGGATCCCGAGCGCGTGCGCGTCGCCCTGCAGGGCCCGCCCGATCCCGACCTCGCCTCGCATATCATTCCGCTCCTGGCCTGGGATGCGATGTACCCGCACGCTGCCCGGGCGCTCGTCGCGTGCCTCGATCGCATCGAAGGGCAGCTGGTCGACCGCCTGCTGGATCCGGAAGAAGAGTTCTCGATTCGCCGGCGGATTCCGAGCATCGTGAGCCGGAGCAACTCGCGCGTGGTGATCACCGGACTGCTGCAGGCCCTCTTGGACAAGCGCTTCGAGGTGCGCTTCCGAGCCGGCCAGGCGTTGTCTCGCATCCACGAGCGCGACCCGAGCGTGGCCATCGACCGCCATCGTGTGTTTGCCATCGTGCTGCGCGAAACACGCGTCGACCGTCGTGTTTGGGAGAGCCAGCGTCTCCTCGACCAGCTGGACGACACCGAGGAGGATGCGTTCGTGGTCGACTACCTGCGCGACCGGTCGAATCGCAGCCTGCAGCACGTTTTCACGGTATTGTCCTTGGCGCTGGACAAGCGCCCGTTGAGGGTGGCGTTCCAGGGCCTGCATACGAACGACCCCATGCTCACGGGAACGGCGCTCGAGTACCTGGAGACCGCACTGCCGCCGGATATCCGCGAGAGCTTGTGGCCGTTCCTCGAGGACCGCCGCGCGGAGCGCACGACACGCAAACGCGAGGAAATCCTGGACGCGCTGATGAACTCGCATGCTTCCATCCAGATCAACCTGGAGGAGCTGCGCAAGCGCATCGCCGACAACCCCACGGGCGGCACGAATTCGACGGAGGAGCCTTGAGCTTCGAGATCATCATGACGTTGCTCATCCTGCTGGCCGCGGTCGTTCTGTTCGTGACCGAGAAGCTGCCGGTGGACCTGATCGCTCTGAGCATCATGGTGTCGTTGCTTGCAGCCGGCATCGTGCCGCTCGAGCGCGGCATCGCCGGCTTCAGCAACCCGGCAACCGTCACGGTGGGCGCGATGTTCGTGCTGAGCGAGGGGCTGTTCCGCACCGGGGCGGTCAACTTTGCCGGCCGAGTGCTCGCACGCTTGGGGCAGCGCAGCTACTGGCTGGCGTTGTTCACGATCATGATGGTCATCGGCACGCTTTCGGCCTTCATCAACAACACGGCTGCGGTCGCCATCTTCCTGCCCATCGTTCTGGGAATTGCACGCGAGACCAAGACCAGCCCTTCTCGATGGCTCATGCCGCTGTCGTTCGCCTCGATGTTCGGCGGCGTCTGCACGCTCATCGGCACCTCCACGAACATCCTGGTGAGCGCGAGCGCCGAAGAGCACGGGCAGCCGCCGTTCGGCATGTTCGAGTTCGCGCCCCTGGGGCTCGTCATGTTCGGCGTGGGCATGCTCTACATGATGACCATCGGCGCGCGCCTCATCCCCGACCGGCGCGACGTCGGCGACCTCACCAAGACGTTCGGGATGGGTGACTACCTCACCGAAATCACGTTGCTTCCCGGCGCCAAGTCGATCGGCAAGGCCGTGCGCGACTCGCGGCTGGGACGCGAGTTCGACGTGGCGATCCTCGAGATCCGCCGCGGCCGGTTGCCGGTCATCCTGCCGTCGCCGGAGACCGTGCTGGAGGAAGGCGACCAGCTGCTCGTGCGCTGCAGCGTCGACAAGATCCACGCCATGCAGAAAGCCGCGCACATCGAGCTCAAGCCCAGCGTGCAGTGGCGCGACGAGCTCTTCGAAACGGCGGAGACGACGCTGGTGGAGGCCGTCATCCCTCCGAACTCGGGCCTCGTGGGACGTTCGCTGGCGCAGTCCCGCTTTCGCAACCGCTTCGGAGCCGTCGTGCTGGCGCTGCGCCATCACGGACAGGTGCTGCACGAAAATCTGGCCACGGCGACGCTGCTCGCTGGAGACGTCCTTCTGCTCGAGGTGCGCCGCGTTGATCTGCCGCGCCTCCGACGCAACCAGCAGTTCGTCATCGTCTCGGAAGTGGGCCTGCCGGAGTTTCGGCCCTCGAAGATTCTGCCCGCGGTTCTTGTGATTCTCGGAGTGGTGTCGTCGGCGACGCTCGGGGTGTTTCCAATCGCAACGAGCGCACTCATCGGATGCGTCCTGCTCGTGCTCTTGGGGTGCCTGTCGTTGGGCGAGGCTTATCGCGCCGTGGAGTGGCGCGTGATCTTCCTGCTGGCGGGGGTTCTCACGCTGGGCGCAGCGCTGGAGGAAACAGGCGCCGCCGGCTATCTGTCGGCATGGATGATCGAATCCATCGGCGGATGGGGACCGGTGGCCATGGTTTCCACCTTCTACCTGATTACCACGCTGTTGACGCAAGTCATGTCGAACAACGCCACCGCCGTGCTGCTGACGCCCATCGCCATCGCAGCGGCAAGCACGCTGAACGTCGACGCGCGGCCTTTCCTCGTCGCGGTGACTTTTGCCGCCTCGGCGAGCTTCATGACACCGGTCGGCTATCAGACGAACACGCTGGTCTACGGTCCCGGGCAGTATCGTTTCCGCGACTTCACGCGCGTCGGCACACCCTTGAACGTTGCGTTTTGGCTGCTCGCAACCTTCCTCATTCCGCGCATCTGGCCGCTGTGACGCCTGGACGCGCTTTCCCAGCGTGGAGCGTGGTTCCCGATCGCCCGGAGGCTGGCTTCGATCGACGCGAAGAAACTCTCTCGGGGCGAGTTCTGGCGCATGCGGCACGAACCCTGCCTTGAGAGTATTCCCTACGAAAACTCACCTATCGGGGAGACACGATTGCGCGCGTGGAATCGAGCGGGCGGGTTCACCCTCATCGAACTGACGATCGTCGTCTCGATCATCGGCATCCTCGCCGTGATCGCCATTCCTGCGTTCCACAAGATGAGCGTCCGCGCCCAGGAGGCCGCCGTGGTCTCCAACGCGCACACCGTGCAAGTCATCGCCGAAGACTTTGCCGCGAGCAACGAAGGCGTATACGCCATCGACGACACGACGACGCTGCCGAATGGCGACACGCTGAGCGACATGCTGCCCGCTGGTGTGAAGAACCCTTTCGATCCCAGCGCTGGAGTGCCGGTGATCTGGAACGGTCCGGGCGCCAACGAGGGTGAGGTTGGCTACGATACCACGGGACGCGAGAACATCGGCTACCTCATCGAAGGCCTCGGCAACAACGCCGATGTCGTGATCACGGTGACGAACGGCAATTGAAGCCCGCCCGGGCGCGGTCCCGAACAGGTCCCCACTCAGATCTGGAACAGATACTGGAATTTGGCGAAGAACTGCCGCTCGGTCTGCGTGTACTCGAAGGGGATGCTGTTGTTGTGGTCTCCGATACGGCGGATGTCGTGCGTCGACCCCACGAAGAACATGGTGAATGGGTTGATCTTGTAGGTCAGCAGCGGATCGATGTCGAACCTGCGCCCGAAGTCGTCGTACTGCACGACGAGTCGAAGGAAAAGCTCGCGCGTGAACTGGTAGCTCGTCCGCGTCCGCAAGATGTAGCCGCTGAACAGCTCGTTGCCGTCGGGATCGTCGAGCTTCAAGTAGTCGAACGTGGGCTCGATGACCAGGCGCGACATGGGCTTGATCTCGCTCCACAGTTCGACACCCACGACGTCGCCGAGCACCCGCTGCTGACGCGCCACCAACTTGCCGACCTGGGCGAACACGCCGCCCTGAATGATCTCACTGAAGCGCGAGTTGGCTCCCCCCTGCCAGCGGCGGATCCCCTTGAGCTCGACACCGCCAAAGTTCTCCTCGCTCCACAGGAACGCCGTCCACAGGTCCGTCTGACCCTTGAACTGGACGTAGATCTCCGGACGTAGCCACTCGTCCTTACGAATGCCGTCGAAGTTCCACACCCGCCCCGCGCTGATGTTCGGGAAGATCTGGTCGAACCACTGCGTATCCGGCCGGAAGCTGAGCGCGCTCCAGGCGACGGCGCGATGGCTGTTGTTCTGGAACACGAAGCCGTTGTCGGCGCGGAACGTCGGACTGGTGACCCAGTAATCCACGTCCCAGCGCCACGTGCGCGCTTGACGCTCGACGCTCACGTAGCCCGCCTGTCCCCAGAAGCTCTCGCCGTCCTGCTCCACGGTGTATCTGCCGCCATCGAACGTCTCCGACGTGCCGAGAAGCCCGGGGGCGTCGAGCTCATCCGTGTAGCTTGCCAGCCACTGCGCCTCGATCTGATGCGTGCGCAGGAAGCGATACTGCGCGTCGCCACCGAAGACGCTGTTGGATCCGCCGTCGTCGAAGACGCGGTTCGTTGCCAGCAGGCCGATGTGCGAGTTGTCGCCGAGGTCGTGCCGGAACCGTCCGACGTTCGAGGTGCTGCGGCCCGCGTTGGTGGCGAACCGCGTGCTTTCCTCCAGCGGCACCATGAGCGGAGAGCGCTCGTCGCGCGCGCTGAAGAAGCCCAAGCTGGACGACGCCAGACGTCCGGTGAGCTTACCGGCCACGGTGGGGTCGTTGATCGTGCGCGTGTACACGGCACTGATCCAGGTGTCGTACAGGTCGCTGCCCTCCTGGAAGAACGGACGGCGCTCCGGGAAGAAGAGTGCGAACGTCGTGTTGACGTCGATCTGGCCTGCGTCCGCTTCGACCTGGCTGAAGTCGGGATTGATGGTGAGGTCCGCAGAGATGCTCGACGTGAAGGAGTAGCGTGCCGTGAGCTCCGCGTCGCCGTCGACGCTGCCGTTCTCGAAGTCGGCCCGCGGATCGGTCGAGGACTGCAGAGCGCCTACCTGCTTGGTGGTGATCGAAGGCAAGAGATCCAGCTTGCCCCCCGGCCGCACGTCTCGAATGCCGGTCAGGGTGCCGAACTGACACATGAAGCATGGGTCGTCGCGGTCGACGGCAGCCCACGCGTATTGGCGACGACTGTCGCGCGGATGGGTGCGCCAGAACTGCACGCGCCATCTCTGCTCGGGCTTGTCCGGGAAGCGCAGGCTGCGAAATGGAATGGCGACCTCCACCACGAAGCCGTCGTTCGCGATGGAGGACTGCGATTCGAACACCAGATCGAACGACATGTCCTCACCGCGCGTGGTCATGCGCAGATCCCCCTGGACGCCCATGGCGTTGACGAAGATCTCGTAGGCCCACGACGCATTGCCGTAGGTGTCGATCATGATGCCGACGAAATCGTCCTGGAAGATGCGGTCGCGGTCGCGCAACGAGGCGCGCAACACGCGCGGGTCGTCCTGCGCCTTCACGGCCAGGTAGAAGTTCGACTCGTCGTACGTCACCCACACGTCGGTCTGCACCGGTGGCTCGGTTTGGTCGCCGGGACTCACCTCGGCGAAGTTCGTGGCGTGTGCGGCCCCCTGCCATCCGGGATCGCCGAGCACCCCGTCGACGCGGACTGCCCCTCGGGCGGGCCGTACCTCGAGCGTCGGCTTGACGTTGGGCGTGAACTCGGCGTAGGCCGCCGTCGACAGCGCCAGCGCGGCAATGGCAAGGACGAAAGTGCGGTCTGTGACGTGCGCATGGGGCTGCAAGGCGGCCTCCTGGCAGGTCCCGGCGAGGTCGGGTTTTCGGAGCCCTGGGTCGATTGAGTGGTCCACCCACACTACGTGCCGGACGGCGCCGGTGTTCCTGGCGCCCCTGGGCTCGAGCGCCGTGGACCGCGCCGTCGGGCTCCCGGCCCCGGAGCCCGGCCGGAATCACGCGTTGGGGGCGCAGGGTAACGTCTCGGGCACCCGGGTCGACCCCAGCACCGCGCGCTCGACCGGCTTGGCCGCCCCGCAGATCGCCGAAACCATTGTCCCTCCAGAGACGTAACAGAAGTCGGGAACCTTCACGGAGTCATTCGTACGCGGTATCGTCGAGGTGGCGCGTCGGCCCCGACTGCGCCAGCACCCAGAAGGGACCCGTCCAACCTCGAGTTCCCAGAACCCTAGGAGAGAGTTCATGTTGCAAAGCCGCATGCGTCGCCCCCGAACGGCTTGTTCGGGATGGGCATTCTTCCGGACGTCGCTGCGGA
>JBFJHN010000071.1:0-7898 GCA_041613275.1 Candidatus Krumholzibacteriia bacterium
CCTCGCCGCCCAGACGTGCCACGACGTCGGTCGTTCGGCAGCCGGCTTGGAGCAGGTGAGCGACGGCCTTCAGGACCTCGTCGCCTGCCGGATGCCCGAAGGAGTCGTTGTACGATTTGAAGTGGTCGATATCAGCAACGAGAATCGACGTGGGATGACCGTGTCGGCGGCTGCGCAGATACTCCTCCTCGAGCCGGTCGTCGAAGGCACGCCGGTTCTTCAACCCCGTCAACGCGTCCGTCATGCGATCGATTTCCAGCGCGGCGTTCTGTGCCTCCAGCTTGCGCTGGTAGGTCTCGAGCATCTGCGCATAGCGTTGACGTTCCTCGATTTCGTGTCGCAGCCGCCGTACCGCGAGCCGCAGCTCCAGCTGCGCCATGACCTGGCGCCCCAGGGCGCGTAGTGTCTCGTGTTGGGCCGTGGTCAAAGCGCGTGGCTCGCGATCGATCACGCACAGCGTCCCCAGCGCTTCGCCTCCCGTGGTCACCAGGGGCACTCCCGCGTAGAAGCGAATGTGGGGATCGTCGGTGACCAGCGGGTTGCTCCTAAAACGATCGTCTGCGGTGGCATCGGGCACGACCATGACTTCCTCGGGCTCGAGGATCGCATGCGCGCAGAACGCCACATCGCGTGGCGTCTGCGAAGCCTCGAGGCCGTGCCGCGATTTGAACCACTGTCGATCCTCGTCGACCAGGCTCACGAGCGCGATCGGTGTGGCCGTGATCTGCGACGCCAGATGCGTGATGTCGTCGTACGCCTGCTCGGGGAGCGTGTCGAGGATCTCGTAGCTGCGCAATGCAGCGAGGCGTCCGGCCTCGTTGTCGGGAAACTCGGCTTTCAAGTGCGACTCCGTTCGCTTTCGAGCCGGGCGAGACTGCCGGGTGCCGGCACCACGCACCCCGCGTCCCCAAAGCGCGCTCGTGGCGTCTCCGGCAGCGCCGGCACGCATGGACGCAGCCCGGTACGTTCGTCAACGCTCTTCCACAGGGCGACACAACGTCGCTCCGGCACCGATGTGGACCGTCGGAAAGGCGCTCGTGATGCGTGGTAGAAGGACGCGTGCCAACTCCGTAGTTCAACCTACGTCAAAGTCCGGTGATCCGGATGGCGGGTCGGCTTAGGTCGAGCTGGGCTGCAGCTTCTTCTCGATCTTCGCCCAGGAGTCGCGCAGGCCAACGGTGCGGTTGAAGACGACGACGTCGTCCGTGGTGTCCGGATCGACGCAGAAGTAGCCGTGGCGCAGAAACTGGAAGCGTTGACCTGGACGTGCGTGCGCCAGGCTGGGCTCGGCGCGGCAGCCGCGCAGCACCTCGAGCGAGGCGGGGTTCAGGAGGTTTTCGAGCCCACGCTCGTCCATGAGCTCGGCCGGGTTGGGCTCGTTGAACAGCGTGTCGTACAGGCGCACCTCGGCCTCCACGGCATGCGCCGCCGAAACCCAGTGCAGCGTGCCCTTCACCTTGCGTCCGTCGGTGGCCGAGCCGCTCTTCGTTGCGGGATCGTACGTGCAGCGTAGCTCGACGATCTCGCCGGAGGCGTCCTTGACCACGTCCTCGCACTTCAGGAAGTAGGCGTGCTTCAAACGCACCTCGCGACCGGGCGCGAGGCGGAAGAACTTCTTGGGCGGGTCCTCACGGAAATCCTCGCGCTCGATGAAGATCTCACGCGAGAACGGGATGCTTCGCGCACCTGCGGCCTCGTCTTCCGGGTTGTTGACCGCGTCCAGCTGTTCGACCTGATTCTCCGGATAGTTGGTGATGACGACGCGCAGCGGGCGCAGAACCGTCATGACGCGCGGCGCGGTCTTGTTGAGGTCTTCACGGATGTAGTATTCGAGCAGCGAACGATCCACGAGGTTGTCGCGTTTGGCGATGCCGATGCGGTCGCAGAACGCACGAATCGCCTCCGGCGTGTAGCCGAGCCGGCGCATGCCCGACAGCGTCGGCAGGCGCGGATCGTCCCAGCCGCGCACGTGCTTCTCCTCCACGAGGCGCACAAAGGTGCGCTTGCTCATGACCGTGTGGCTGAGGTTGAGACGTGCGAACTCGATCTGTTGCGGATGACACTCGACGTCCAGCGCGTCGAGGAACCAGTCGTACAGCTCACGGTTGTTCTCGAACTCGAGCGTGCACAGCGAGTGCGTGATGCCCTCGATCGAGTCCGACAGACAGTGCGCGAAGTCGTACATCGGATAGATGTGCCACGCGTCACCGGTCCGATGGTGCGGCACGCGTCGGATGCGGTAGATGAGCGGATCACGCATCTTCATGTTGGGCGACGCCGTGTCGATCTTCGCGCGCAGGACGTAGGAGCCGTCCTCCAGCTCCCCCCGGCGCATGCGGTCGAGCAGCTCCAGGTTCTCCCGAACGGATCGCTTGCGGTCGGGGCTTTCCACGCCCGCCTGCTTGACCGTGCCGCGATCGCGACGGATCTCGTCCTCGCTCGAGCTGTCCACGTAGGCGAGGCCAAGCTTCACCAGCTGCACCGCGAAGTCGTAGAGCTGCTGGAAGTAGTCCGACGCGTGGTACAGGTGATCGTTCCAGTCGAAGCCCAGCCAACGCACGTCGCTCTGAATCGACTCGACGAAGTGCGGATCTTCCTTCAACGGATTCGTATCGTCGAAGCGCAGATGGCAACGGCCTCCGAACTCGGCCGCCACGCCAAAGTTCAAGCAGATGGACTTGGCGTGACCGATATGCAGGTAGCCGTTGGGCTCGGGTGGGAAGCGTGTGACGACGGCGCCTCCATGCTTCCCCGACTTCACGTCGCGCGTGACGATCTCGCGGATGAAATCGCGCGGCTCGCCGTCGCCGCTCGCATCGGCGTGCGTTGAGCTGGAGTCGTGAGCCTCGTTCATCGTCGTCTCCTGGGCCCCAGATTGGCAAAGCCGCGGCGGCGCCACGGGATGTCCGCGGACGCGCGATGATAATGTCGCGTCCAACGTGCCACAAGTCCCGGGTCGTGCGCGCCGCGTCAGCCGGGCTTCTTCGGCGGGGACGTCGCCTCGGGCGGCGCTTCCGGCGCCGCGTCCGCCGCGACCCGAGGCGCTCGCGGAGCGTCCGACCCGTCCGAGCTCGAATCCCCTGCGGGAGCCGACCGCGTGGTCTTCGTGTTGCGTTCCCCGTCGCGTGGAGACGCGGGCTCGCCGCCCGCCGGCGCCTCCCCGCTCGACGCGCCCAGCCATGCGACGTCGGGCAGGTTCTCCTTGAAAGCGATGCCGTAGATCTCCCACACGGTCACGAACAAAGCCGCGATGATCGGTCCCAGGATGAACCCGGCCACGCCGAACAGCACGATGCCGCCCAGCGTGCCGAACAGGATGAGCAGGTCGTGCATCTGGACGTCACGTCCCACCAGACGCGGGCGCAGGAAGTTGTCCAGGGTGCTGACCAGGCCGCCACAGAAGAGCAGCACGAAAACAGTGCTTCCCGTTTGCCCGGTCGCGAACAGATACAGGACGCCCGGCACCCAGATGAGCGCTGCGCCGACACCCGGGATGATCGACAGCACGACGGCCAGCGTGCCCCAGAACACGGCGCCCTCGATCCCCACGAGGGCGAAGGCCAGCCCGGTCAAGCCGCCCTGCAACAGCCCGATGACCACGGTGCCCTTGAGCGTCGCGCGCGACACCGACAGGAACTTGTCCACCATGCGGCGTTCGTCGTCGTCGGGCAGCGGCAGGTAGTACAGGATGCGTCGCAGCAGCGCGCGCCCGTCCAGCAGAAAGAAGAACATCGTGTACAGGAAGATGCCGAACTTGAACAGGAAGCTCACGGTGCCGCGCGTCGTGTCCGACAAACGCTCGAAGAGGAACTGGCCGCCGCGCGCCACCACTTGGCCCAGCTTCTCGAGAATCTGCGTCCAGTAGGGTTTGAGCCCCGCGATCCACTCGATGCCGTCGAGACGCGCGAACAAAGCATCCTTGTCCTGGACCTGCCGCTGCACCCACGGGATGACGGCTTCGCTCACCTGGAACGCTTCGCGCGCCACGATGCCGAGCACCGTGAGCGTGGGGCCGACGACCAGAACGAGGAAGGCGCCCAGCGTGCACAGCGCGGCCAGAACGCGCCGCCCCCCGAACCAGCGTGTGAGCCGCGCATGCAGCGGCCACGCAAGCCCGGCGAAGATCGCCGCAAGAAGAATGGTGACGAGGAACTGGCGGATCATCGCCACGAACGTGAACGAGATCGCTGCGAGCAACAGAACGAGAAAGGTCTTGTGCGTCGGCACACGGCTCATGCGCTCAGCCTAGCAGCCCGCGGGACGAAGCGACCACTTCGAATGCGGAGCCCTGCGCGCGTCCGGATCCGTCCCGTGGGGTGCGTTTCGTGCGTCGGCGCGAAATCTTGCGCCGCTTCGCGCGCCGGCGTGCGGATCGTGCGATGGCCTCGATCAGCGCGAAGGCCGCGCGCGACGCGTGCGGGTGCGCCGAGCTGGCGCCGGTTGCGGGCGCGTTCGGGCGACGCGTGTGCGCGTCAAGGCCGGCTGCTCGCGCACGATGCCGGCCAGCGTGCGGGCGATCGTAGCCGCGCTCGCGCCGCTGGTGTCCTGCGTGACGTGTGCCTGCGCATACAGCGGCTCGCGAGATGCGAGCAGCGCGCGCAGCTCGTGCATGGCGTCGGGATTCCCGCGCATGGGACGGCGATCGCCCTGCTGCACGACACGCTCCCAGTGTTCTTCGGGTCGCGCACGAAGCCACACGGTCAGGCAGCGCTGCCGCAACAGCGCGAACGTCTCCGGCTCGGTGACGATTCCGCCCCCCGTGGCCAGCACGCCTGCCTGCGTCGTGGCCAGGAAACGCCGCAGCGCCTCGCGCTCGAGCTGTCGATAGCGCGTGGGACCCTGCAGCTCGAAGAGCTGGGCCAGCTCCATGCCGGCCGTCTCTTCGATCAAGCTGTCGAGCTCGAAGAACTCGACGCGCAGTCGACGCGCCAGAGTGCGCCCGACGCTGCTCTTCCCCGCTCCCCGCAGCCCCAGAAGCGCGACCAACGGTCCGGACGTGCGCGCGAAGCGCGTCGCCAGCCAATCACGAACCTCGCGGAGCTCGGCCGCGCTGCGCGACTCGAGATACGCCGCAACTTCGTCGCGCAGCCTCGGCACACCCGCTGCGGGAGTTGCCTCGTCCGCACCCTCAAAGCGCCCGCCACGCAAGCCTGCGGCGCCGGAATCCGCGTTGGCGACGCCAGCGAGGAGCGTCGCTCCGTCGACCTCGAGGGCTTGCGCGAGGTCGCGGAGTCGCAGAACCGAGATGTTGCCGGTGCCGCCTTCGAGCTGTGCGAGGTAGCGCGGCGACAGGCCAGCCCGCACGGCGACCGCAGCGCGGCTTTCGCCACGCGCCTCGCGGGCGCGCCGCACGCGCTGCCCCAGCGTCGCGAGCAGATCGACGGGAGCCTGCGATGTCCTCATCGTGGAGGGCCTTGCCATACATGCACTATATTGCACACAAAAGAACCTGGCAAGTCGTTTGTGATGCATTATAATGCGCGACGAACCGGCACACGCCCGCGACGCCGACCCCTCGGGCTCCTAGCACGGAGGACGCATGCTACCGATCAAGTTCGAAACGCATCCCGATCGCTACAAGCATTGGAAGCTGGCGATCGACGGCTCGGTCGCCACGCTGGACATGGACGTCCAGGAGAACCAGCCGCTGCGTGACGGCTACGTCTTGAAGCTCAACTCGTACGACCTGGGCGTCGACATCGAGCTGGCCGATGCGGTCCAACGGCTGCGATTCGAGCACCCCGAGGTGCGCGCCGTCGTCGTGCGCAGCGCCAAGGATCGCATCTTCTGCGCCGGCGCCAACATCCAGATGCTCGGGCGGTCGTCGCACGCGTTCAAGGTGAACTTCTGCAAGTTCACCAACGAAACGCGCCTGTCCATCGAAGACGCCAGCGCGCACAGCGGCCTGAAGTTTTTGGCCGCGTGCAACGGCGTCACCGCGGGCGGCGGCTACGAGCTGGCGCTCGCCTGCGACGAGATCCTTCTCATCGACGACGGCAGCTCCGCCGTGAGCCTGCCCGAGGTGCCGCTGCTGGGCGTCTTGCCCGGCACCGGCGGGCTGACGCGTCTCGTCGACAAGCGTCGCGTGAGGCGCGACCGCGCCGACATCTTCTGTACGCTGAGCGAGGGCATCCGCGGCAAGCGCGCGCTCGACTGGGGCTTGATCGACGCGCTCGTCCCGCGCAGCCGCTTCGAAGAAGCCGTGCGCGCGCGTGCCGAAGAGCTGGCCGCCAACGCACCGGACAAGGTCGGCGCGGGCGTCCGCCTCACCGCGCTCGATCCCGAAGTGACCGACGAAGGCGTGCGCTATCGCTACGTGACCCTGCACCTCGACCGCGAGCACCGGCGCGCGCGTCTGACCGTGCATGCGCCGGCCGAGCCTCCGCCCGAGGACGCCGAAGCGCTGCGCGCGCAAGGCGCCGACGCCTGGATGCTGCGCGTCTTCCGCGAGCTCGACGACGCGCTGGTGCGACTGCGCTTCAACGAGGAAACGTGCGGCCTGCTGCTCCTCGAGACGCGCGGCGACGCCGAGCTGGCGCTCGCCTGGGACCGCGCCGTGCACGGGATGCGCGACGACTGGTTCGCGCGCGAGATCCTGCTGCACGCTGCACGCACGCTGCGCCGACTGGATCTGACCGCGCGTAGCTTGTTCGCGCTGGCCGATCACGGCTCGTGCTTCGCGGGCAGCCTGCTCGAGCTGGCGCTGGCCGCCGACCGCACCTACGCGCTGGACGATCCCGACCACCCGGTGGCGCTGCACACCAGCCCGCTCAATGGGGGCACCTATCCGATGACGCACGGGCTGACGCGCCTGCAGGCGCGCTGGCTGGCCGATCCGGAGCGCGTCGCCGGCATCGTCGAGGGCGGCCCGTACGCGCCGGAGGACGCCGAGCGCGCCGGGCTGGTGACCGTGGTCGCCGACGACATCGACTGGGACGACGAGGTGCGCGTGGCGCTGGAAGAGCGCGCCAGCCTGTCGCCCGACGCATTGACCGGCATGGAAGCGTCGTTGCGCTTCCCGGGCGCCGAGACCATGCCCAGCAAGGTCTTCGGACGCCTGTCGGCCTGGCAGAACTGGGTGTTCCAGAGACCCAACGCCGTAGGAGAACGCGGTGCGCTGAAGCTGTACGGACAGCCGGAGCGGCCGAGCTTCGATTGGGGAAGGACGTAGAGCATGAACATGGAGCTGCGCGAGAAGATCCCGAACAACGTCAACCTCTCGCAAGACCCGAAGCTGCAGCGCGCGCTGGAGAAGTGGCTGCCGAACTACCGCGACTGGTGGATGGACATGGGACCGGAGGGGTTCCAGGAGAACGAGGTGTACCTCCGCACCGCCATCGCCGTCGACGCCAAGGGTTGGGCGCACTTCGACCACGTCAAGATGCCGGACTATCGCTGGGGCATCTTCCTGGCCACGCCCGAGCCGGAGCGCGCCATCGGCTTCGGCGACTTCGAGGGTCGCCCCGCGTGGCACGAGGTGCCGGGTGAGATGCGTGGCTACCTGCGCAGGCTCATCGTCACCCAGGGCGATACCGAGCCGGCGAGCGTCGAGCAGCAGCGGCTGCTCGGCCAGACGGCGCCCAGCCTGTACGACATGCGCAACCTCTTCCAGGTGAACGTCGAGGAAGGTCGCCATCTGTGGGCCATGGTGTACCTGCTGCACAAGTTCTTCGGACGCGACGGGCGCGAGGAGGCGGAGGCCCTTCTCGAACGACGCAGCGGCGATCCGGACAAGCCGCGCATCCTGGGTGCGTTCAACGAACCCATCCGCGACTGGCTCGCGTTCTACATGTTCACGATGTTCACCGACCGCGACGGCAAGTACCAGCTGCTGGCGCTTGCCGAGAGCGGCTTCGATCCGCTGGCGCGCACCACGCGCTTCATGCTCACCGAGGACG
>JBFJHN010000072.1:0-7696 GCA_041613275.1 Candidatus Krumholzibacteriia bacterium
CGACACCCCCGCGCGCGCGGCCGGCTGAAGGCTCGCAAAGCTGCGGCGTCCGCGGACGCCGCCGCACTCCAAGGAGCCGCGGATGAGCGAGAGCTTCCGCACCGTTGGCGTGGACATCGGTGGCACCAACATCAAGATCGCCGCGGTGTGGAACGACGGGCGCGTCGAGGGCTCGCGCAAGTTCGCCACCCACGCCGACGAGGGCCCGGAGGCCGCCAGTCGGCGCATCGTGGAGGCCGTCGAGGAGCTCGTTCGCAGCGAGGAGTTCTCACCCGGCGAGCTGCGCGCCGTCGGGATGGATTGCGCCGGCCTCGTCGATCCCAAGCGCCAGGTCGTCATCGATTCACCCAACCTACGCTCGTGGGAGAACTTCCCGTTGGCGGAGTTCGTCGCCGACGCCGTGGGCGTGCCCGTCTTCCTCGAGAACGACGTCAACGCCATGGCATACGGCGAATGGCGCTGCGGCGCCGGACGCGGCGCGCGCCATCTGGTGTGCTTGACGCTCGGCACCGGCGTCGGGGGTGGCCTGGTTCTGGACGGCCATCTCTATCGCGGCGCCCAGGGCGCCGCCGCCGAGCTCGGCCACATGACCATCGATCATCACGGGCCGCGCTGCACGTGCCCGAACGTCGGCTGTTTGGAGCGTCACCTCGGTGCTGCCTACATCACCGAACGCGCGCGCGAGCGCCTGGCGCACGATCCGCGCACCAGCCGCCTGCGCGATCTGCCGGCGCACGAGCTCACACCCGCGGCGCTGTCCAAGGCGGCAGACGCCGGCGACGCGCTGGCGGCGGACGTGCTCGAGGAGACCGGCGAGCTGCTGGGGCACGGGCTCGTGAGCCTCGTAAACCTCTTCAACCCCGAGCGTGTGGTGGTCGGCGGCGGTGTGGCGCAAGCCGGCGAGCGCCTGCTCGGGCCGGCGCGAAGGATCGTCGCGCGCCACGCCATGAGCGTGCAGCGCGACGGTGCCGAAATCGTCCTGGCCGAGCTGGGGAACCAGGCGGCCGTGGTGGGCGCCGCGCTCCTGGCGCTCGAGCGTCTGGAAGCGCGCGACTGATCAAGCGGTGCAAGTCCGGCCACGAACACGTATATATGAAGAGCAGCAAGGCCGCCCTCTTGCACGCACCACGGCCCGGCCCGGCCTCGAAGATGCAGCGCGACGCTGCATGGACAGGTGGCATCGCGGCCGGTGGAGTCTTCCACTTCCGAGCCTGCCCGATCGTTCTGGCCTGGAGCCGGATGACGTGAACTTCCGATCCCCGGCGCGCGCGAAGACCGTTCGCAGGCGCGAAGGTGCGGCGCGTCGGCGTCGTGTCTCCGCGTTCGTACGACCGCTCGCGGGCTTTCTCGTTCTGTCCCTGACGCTGCTCGCAGCCGTGCACGCTCAGGATTCGCGGCCCGAGCGCGTCAAGCTCACGGGCAAGCTCATCCGTTTCGACAACAAGCGCAACATCAAGACCGCCATCGACAGCGTCCGGCTCGAGTACCGGGACATCGTCGTGTGGAGCGACAGCGCGCAGCAGATCGGCGCCAAGGGCAGCGAGGTCGTCTACTTCTACGACAACGTGCACATCGTCGACCCGTCCGTCGACATGTGGGGCGATCAGGGCGAGTACCGCGCCGGCGACGACGTCGCCACGCTGCGCGGTAACGTCGTGATCCGCGACTCGACCGGCGTCATTCGCGCGCAGCGTGCGCGCTACCAGCGCAACGACGGTGTTCTGTGGCTTTGGGGCGAAGTCGACTTCCAGGATGCGGAGACGCGCGTGCAGGCCGACAGCGTGCGCTACCTCGAAGAGGAGCGCATGGGCGAAGCGTGGGGCAACGTCGTCTACACGCAGCTGGAGTCCGGCTCGGTGGCGCGCGGGCCGCACGGCTTCTACAACCGCAACACGGGTATCGTGCGGCTTGTGTCGCAGCCGCACGTGACGCTTCGCGATGGCGACCGGATCCCTACCGAGGTCTACGCCGACGTCTTCGATCAACACCGTGAATCGAAGGCGTTCATCGCCGTCGGCAACGTGCGCATCGAGCAGGGCAACACGATCGCCACGGCCGACTCGGCGCGCCTCTTCCAGGAAACGCGCTTCCTCGAGCTGCGCGGCCGGCGTCCCGCGGTGGAGCGCGGAAACTCCACCATTTCGGGGCGCGAGATCGACGTGCGCTTCGGCGAGGAAGACGTCGAGCGCGTCAGCGTGCGCCGCGACGCCCGCATCGTCCAGCGCCGAAGCGACACGCTTCTGGTGCGCGAAGCCAACGTCGTCGAGGGGGACTCGGCCGTGATGTTCTTCGAGGCCGGCGACCTGAAGCGCGCCATCATTTCCGGCCGCGGATCCAGCAGCTTCGTGCCGGAGAACGAGCGCGCCGGGCGCATCTCCCTCAACGAGGCCACGGCCGACTCGATCGTCATGCTGTTCGACAAAGAGGAGCTCGAAGAGGTGCTGTTCATCGGCGACGCGCGTGGCACCTACCGGTTCTTCGACGGCAACATCGATTCGCTGCGCGCTCCACCGCGGCGCGCCGTGGTGGACACCGTGTTCGGCGTCGTGCGCGGAGATACCACGCGCTTCGACTTCAGGCGGCGCGCGGATCTGGTGCTGTACTCCGGCGAGCGCGTCATCTACGTGGCCCCGCTCAACGACCTGCACCTGCGCGGCTCGGCCGAAGTGCAGTACCAGGGGCGCATCCTGCAGGCCGGCACGATCGTCTTCGACGCCGACACCGACTCGCTCACGGCGACCGAGCGCCCGATTCTCGTCGACGGCAGCGAACGCATCTACGGCTCCGAGATGGGTTACGACATGGAGGCGCGCGACGCCTACGTGCTATCGGGCGAGACGCAGTACGACCAGGGCTTCTACAAGGGCGAGCGCATCGTGCGCCAACCCGATGGCACGCTGCAGGTGGTCAACGGCCAGTACACGAGCTGCAATCTCGATCGGGCCCACTACGGCTTCCGCAGTCGCCGCATGAAGCTCTACGTCGGGGACAAGGCGGTGGCGCGTCCCGTGGTGCTGTACCTGGGCGAGATCCCGCTGCTGTACTTCCCGTTCTTCTTCAACTCCGTGTCGCCGGGACGGCGCTCGGGATTCCTGCAGCCGAACGTGGAGTTCGGCGTGGGCGGGCAGAGCCGTTTCATCCGCGGGCTGGACTACTACTGGGCGGCGAGCGACTACTGGGACGTGCTGTTCTCGACGGAATACAACGAGCGCTCGCGCGTCGACCGTTCGTCGATCGCGAGCGTCCTGCGTTCTGCGGACGACTCGCGCAACATCAAGCTGTCCACGAACCTGCGCTACAAGATCCGTTACCTCATGGAGGGTAACGTCAACTACACGCGTTCCGAAGACATCGACTCGGACGCCAAGTTCGAGACCTGGCGAGGCCGGCACAGCCAGCCGATCGGTCAGAACATGTCTCTGAGCGGCAACCTCGACTATGCCAGCAGCGATCAGGCGCTGATCGTCAACAACGAGAACACCGACTACGATCGCGCGCGCCAGCAGCAGCTGACCTCGACGCTCACCTTCCAGCGCCGCGGTGATCTGGCGAACACCAACATCCAGATGAACCGCCGTCAGGTGGTCAACCCGGACGACCGCTTCATCGATCGTTCCGTGCTCACGACGACGATGCCGAGCCTGTCCGTGACGTTTCGCACCATCCGTCTGGCGCCGCGGCCGCGCAACCCGCGCGAGGCCTCGGCGTTCCAGCGCTACTTGAGCGAGCTGCAGTTCGCGCCCAACCTGCGCTTCACGCGCACGACCAACGACATCCGTCGCGCGCGTCTGCTCCGTCCGGACTCTGGAGATCCGTCCGGCATCGGCACCCCCGACCCGTCGGTCGTCGTCGGAGGCGAGGCCCGGCGCGCGGATTCACCTGCCCTGCAGCGGGAGTTCTTCACCGAATCGTTCGCACGCACCGAGGCCTCGAGCGGGCTGTCGCTGTCGCGCCAGAGCACGCTGTGGTTCCTCACCGTGACGCCGCGCGTGTCGTACTCGGCGAGCTATGTCGACGACGAAGCCGTTCCCGACAGCATTCAGACGAACAAGTACACGCAATCCTTGGCCACCGGAGCACGTGCCACGACCACGTTCTACGGCATCTTCCGCCCGAGCATCGGTCGGCTGCGGGCCATCCGGCACACGATCGCGCCGGACGCCAGCTACTCGTACGCCGCTGCAGTGTCGGGGCTCGACGCGCGCCAGTCGTTGACCGTGAGCCTGCGCAACCAGCTGGACATCAAGTACGAGAAGGACGGCGAGGAGCGCCGCTACGATGGTTTGGTGAACTGGCGCCTGAGCTCGAGCTACGTTCCCGGTCGCGGCACGCGCGAGTGGTCGAACGTGAGCAGCTCGCTCACGCTCAATCAGCAGGGCCCGCTGCGCATCTCGGTGAGCCAGGTGTACGATCCGTACGAGGGCAAGATCATCAGCACCTCGATTCCGTTCGGCATGCGCCTTTCGGGATCGTTCGCCGGCTACGGCAACGTCGAAAGCGAGGAGCGCGCCAACCGCATCGTCCAGGAGGAGGGCTTGCAGGAGGCTCCCGCCGACTCGACCTCGCCTCTCGATCAGTGGGGCTTCGCGCCCCAGCTGCGCGACGACGCCTTCGAGGACGCGCCAGCCCGCGCCGAGGAAGGCAAGCTGGGCTGGGACTTGCGGCTCAGCTACTCGCTGCGCCGCGATCGCGGCCGTACGACGTCCACGAACGTGGGCGTGGCGGCGTCGCTCACGCCGACGAGCAAATGGCGCCTGACCTATCGTGCCAGCTTCGACGCGCGCACGAACAAGATGACCAACCCGCGCTTTACGATCGAACGCGATCTGCACTGCTGGCGGGCGAGCTTTTCACGGGTTTTCAGCGGCGCCAACGACGAATGGCGTTACTATTTCCGGATCCACGTCATCAAGCACCAGGACGAGCTCTTCCTGGAATCGGGTGACCGGGGCTACGGCGGCAGCGGCTACGGTTTCTGAGCCCGCGTGAGCCAGGACGGCGGAGCCGCGAGGCGGTGGCAGCCACCAGAGGAAGGGACATGGCCGATATCCATCTGTACACCGACTACTGGGCTTCGGTGCTGGGCATGCGTGGCGTGGTGTCGGAGTCGGTGCAGCGGCGCGGCTTCGTCGATCTCGACGTGTTCCGCTCGTGCCTGAACCGGCCGGAGACACGCCTGCCGGGCTTCGGCTATTACCTCCTCGTGCTGCTGTTGGGCCCGGTGCTGATTCCGTATCGGATGATCCAGCGCATGGCGTCCAAGCTGCACGTCCCACTGGCCGGAGAATCCGAAGCGGAGGAGCTCCTCGAGCCCTACCGTTTGAATCTGCAGCGCGACGACAAGCGTCGTACCAGCGTGCACTGGCGCGGCGAGCCCGTCGCGAAGAATCTGGTCGATCCGGAGAGTCCCGAAGTCATCTTCAGCGTGGTATACCCCACCTACAAGGTGCTCGTCGCGGCGCTCCTCGCCATCGGTCTGGCGCTTTGCTCCCACTGGCTGTCGAAGCGTCCCGGCCTGGAGGTCTGGCTGGGCACGCTGTTGCTGTTCGGCAACTTCCCGCTTCTGGCGACGCTCCTGTACCTGATCTTCCGCGACTGGGTGACGGCGCTCGTCGCGCCATTGCCGGTTTTCGTGGTGCTGTGGGTGTTCGCGCTGCTGGGACCGTTGCGTGAATTGCCGCTCGGCACGCTGCCGGCCGCCATGGCGGGTCTGGCGGTGGCGTACTTCTTCGTCGACGCGTTTCTGGTGCCGCGCGGCATGCCGCCGACGCTGTACTTCTACGACGGCGATCCCAAGAGCCCGATGCATCCGTACGAGCCGGGTCAGGCTCCCAGCTGGCTCGAAGGGCGCTACTGGGTGTGGAGGTTCGTGACCGTTACACCCGCCGAGGTGCACAAGTTCTGGGAGCGCGACTGGGAACGCGTCGAGGTCTGGGTGCGCGCCGACGGCGACAACGCCGGCTGCATCGAGTGGTTCGTGAGCGACTTCCATTTCCGGGAGCTGTGGGTGCCGTACGAACGCACCGCCGGGACCGAGGCGCGCGCGCGACACCGCGCGATCTTCGATGACGTGCGCAACCATCCTGATCGGCGTGCGGCGTGGATCGTCGAGGTCGACATGAACCTCGTCGGTCACTACCCCGAGCTGCGCGGCGTGTTCCTGCTGCCGCTGTACCAAGGATGGCGGCGCGCACGGCTGCGGCAGCTGGCGCGTTCGCTCCGCCTGCAGGTCGAGTCCGATCACCCCAGCCGCTTCCGCAGCGCCGTGCGACGCCTGCGTCTGGGCGGGCGCGACTTTCTCGACGACATCCCCGAGTACCTGCACTGGTTCGCGCTCAGCCGGCTGCTGGCCATGCCCTGGCGCTACTGGCGCTTCCCGCGCGGCGCCAACGCGTCTGCGCGCGCCTATCTGTACGGCTCCGGTGTCCCGGCGCCGTCGATCAGCCCGAACGAGCCCGAGCTGCAGTTCAAGGCGCGCGCGGCGCGCGCCGTGGCGCGGCGTCTGGCCGATCCGACGACCGCCGAGCGGGTCGCCTCGGGGCGCCGGCCGTCGGACCACCCGGTGTCGGATCGCGACTCCGCGATCGCCGAAGCTCCCCGGGCCGCTCGGGATTCGTCGCCGCGCTAGGCAGCCGACGGTGGCGAGCTTTTTGGACGTTTTCCGTGCGTGGCGAGTTCGGTCCATCCCACGATGTCGCGTGACATCCGGGCGGGGCGCCGTGGGGCGCGACGTTTCGCGTGGAATCGTCCAAACCGACCATTGAGACGCGTCCGGTCGCGCCGGCCTCGAGAGTCCATGCCGTGCAGGGAACTCCTGTGCCCCGGAGGTGTTGGTCTAGACACCTCTCGCGACGCCGCATGACGCGCGCGAGGTCCCCGAAGCTTGGGCCGGTCGGCCGCCTTGAGCGCTTCTGGAGCGCTCCGGTATAGTCTGTGCTGCTCGAGCGCTGGACCGGCGCGGCAGACCAGCCCCTGACCGAGCGGCCGATGACCGAGCGGTCCGTCAACCAAAGCGTGGCGTCGTACGAACCCGATGGAAGGGGTGAAGTCGTGACGAAACGGGTCCTCCTCGCGCTGTTCCTGATCGCAGCCACCTGGGGCTTCACCGCCCAGCTGCAAGGCAAGGATCGCGCTCCCGAAACCGAACTCGTCTTCCTGTATCACAGCGGGACCAAGGGCGAGACCGACGAGTGTGGGTGAAAGTCGGGACGCAAAGGCGGCCTCGCCCGGCGGGCGCGGGTCATTCAGATCTACCGAGAAAAGCATCCCAACGTCTACCTGGTGGAAGGCGGCAGCTGGGCCCTGGGTCGTACCGAGTCCCAGAAGTTCCAGAGCCTCTTCGTCGGTAAGATGATGGGCGTCATGGGCTACGACGTGGTCAACGTCGGTCCCAACGATCTCCTGTACGGCGTCGAGACGCTGCGCGAGACGGCCAAGGACGCCGGCTTCGACCTGGTGTCCACGAACATCGTCAAGAAGTCGACCGGCAAGCTCCTGTTCGAGCCGTTCGTCATCAAGGAACTGGGCGGCGTCAAGGTGGCCTTCTTGGGCATCGTCAGCGAGAGATCGCGCATCACGACGACGACGGACGAGGACGATGACTTCGAGATCGTCAACGCGCAGGAAGCCTTGAAGGAGTACATCCCCAAGGCGCGCAAGAAGCGCGCGGAGCTCGTCGTGGTGTTCACCCACGTCG
>JBFJHN010000073.1:0-7690 GCA_041613275.1 Candidatus Krumholzibacteriia bacterium
CGCTGCTCGACACGGCCGACGTCTACTTCGGCCCGAAGGGCGCAGTCGGGGACAACGAGCGGCTCGTCGCGCGCGCCGTCGGCACGTGGTCGGGAGATCGCAACACGCTCGTCGTGGCCACCAAGGGAGGGCTGCGACGCACGGGAGGGCGCTGGCAGCCGGACGGTCGCGCCAAGCATCTGCGCGCCGCCTGCGAGAAGAGCGCGCAAGCGCTGGGCGTCGAGCGCATCGACCTCTACCAGCTGCACGCCATCGATCCGCGCACACGCTTGGCGACCAGCGTGCGCGCCTTGGCGCGACTGCAGCGCGATGGACTCGTGCGCGACATCGGGCTGTGCAACGTCACGCTCGGGCAGCTGCGTGAGGCATCGGACCTCGCCCCGATCGCCGCCGTCCAGGTTGCGCTGAACCCGTTCCAGGACGACGCGCTGCGGAACGGCGTCGCAGAGCACTGCGCCGCACATGGGATCCGCCTGATCGCACACTCGCCGCTCGGTGGGCCGAAGAAGGCGCCGCGCCTCTCAGGCGACCCGGCGCTGGCCGAGCTGGCGCAGCGACTGGCCTGCACACCGGCGGCCTTGGTGCTCGCCTGGCTCATGAGCCTCGGCGACACCATCGTGCCGATCCCCGGCGCGACACGTCCGCAAACCGCGGCTGCGTTGCTTCCCAGGCTCGACGCCGAAACGCTTCGCGTGCTCGACGCGCGCTTCCCGGCCAGCGTGGTCCTGCGCGTGCCGCGTGCGCGACGGCAGCCTGCGGCGCATGCGGACGGCGAGGTCGTCCTGCTCATGGGATTTCCGGGTGCGGGCAAGAGCACGGCCGCGCGTGCCTACGTCGAGCGCGGCTATGCGCGTCTCAATCGCGACGAAGCGGGCGGGCGCCTCAAGGATCTTCTGCCGGCGCTCGAGGAACGACTCGCAGCGGGTGAGCGCCGTGTCGTGCTGGACAACACCTATGCCACGCGCGCATCCCGCAACGTCGTCGTCGAAACGGCGTGGCGCCACGGCGTGCCGGTGCGGTGCGCGTGGCTGCAGACGTCGCTCGAGGACGCACAGGTCAACGCCGTGCAGCGCATGCTCGCGCGACACGGTCGCCTGCTCGAGCCAGAAGAGATCGACGAGGCGCGTCGACGCGATCCGAACACGTTCGCACCCGACGCGCAGTTCCGTTACCGGCGCGAGCTCGAGCCTCCCGATCTCGACGAAGGCTTCGTCGCCATCGACACCATCGCGTTCGAGCGCCGCCGCGCTTCGGGGGACGCCCGCGCCCTGGTCCTCGAGCACGATCTCGTGACGCCCGAGAACCGGGACACGATCTCGAGCTACTGCGACAAAGGCTGGCAGCTCCTCGGACTCGCTTGGCTCCCCGGCTGGACGCAAACCGCGGCCCGCGAGCACGTCGCCGAACTGCAGTCGGCCGTCGGCCTGGACTTCGAGTTTCTCACCTGCCTCCACGAGGCCGGACCCCCGAAGTGCTGGTGCCGCAAGCCGCTCCCGGGACGCGGCGTCGTCTTCATCGAGCGCCACGGGCTGGATCCGGGTCGCTGCCTGCACGTCGGGCGCAATCCCACCGACCGGCTGTTCGCCGAGCGCCTGGGGTTCGCCTACGCCGACGCGGACGCGTGGGCCCGGCAGGCCCTGTAGCTCCCGCCGCCCTCGACGCCAAACGACCGTCGAGCGCGCCGTTTTCTGCAACCCGGACTCCTCCGATACGTATAGTAGAGCACCAACAGACCTAGGGGGTCCGGATGCCCGGAGAGACGCGCGCGCCGTCGGCGCTGGAATGGGAAATCATGCACGTCGTGTGGGACCTGGAGGGCAAGCCCTCCGTTCGCGACGTCCTCGAGCACGCCTACCCGAACGGGGAGAAGGCCTACACCACCGTGCAGACGGTGATGAACAACCTCGTCGACAAGGGTTGGCTCGCGAAGGAGAAGATCGGCCTCGTCAACTTCTACACGCCGCTTCAACCGCGCAACGCGTCTCTGCGCGGCGAGATGAAGCGATTCGTCGACCGCGTCTTCGACGGCTCGTTCCCCGCCATGGCCGACTATCTCGTCCGCTCCAAGACTCTCTCGCAGAACGAGCTCGATGAGCTCAAGCGACTCATCGAGGACTTCGAGAGTCGCAAGCGAAAGGGATCGCGATGATCGCCGCTCTCGAAAGCATCGCGCAGCAATGGTTTCCGCTGGCGGCTCTCGGCACCCTGCAGACCAGCGTCTTCCTCGCAGGGGTTCTCTGTGTTCTCCGCATGTTCCGTCGCGCTCCCGCCAGCCTGCTCCGGCTCGTGGCCCTCGTCGGCGTGGCCAAGCTGCTCGTGCCGCCGGTCCTGCGCTTCGCCTCACCGCCCGAGACGTTGCGGGCACCGTTCGAGAGCGCCGTCGTGCGCTTTTCCGGCGCCGCTCCAACGACGGATGCGGCGACATCGCAAAGCGCGCCGTGGTGGCCGCTGGCGCTCTTCCTCGTCTGGGCGACGATCGCCCTGCTGTTGCTCGCTTTCAGCGTCGTGCGCACCTGGCGCCTGAAGCGTGCGCTCGACGGTGCGCGCCGCATCAACGTGCGCGCGTACCTGCGCGACGACGAGATGCGCGGTGACGTCGCGTTCTACGAATCGCAGCGCGAGGGAAGCCCGTTGGTGATCGGGCTGTGGCGGCATCGGGTGCTTCTGCCGTCGTCGTGGACCTCGTGGTCTCCCGAATGCGTGCGCGCGGTGCTGCTGCACGAGCTGGCGCACGTGCGTCGCGGGGATCATTGGGTGCAGGTCGCGCAGACGTTGGCGCTGGCGGCGCACTTCTTCAATCCGCTTGCGTGGCTGCTCCATCGCAGGCTGGCGCACTACACCGAGCTCGCGTGTGACGATGCCACCATCGCGCGCGGCCGCCTGGACCCTGCCGACTACGCGCGTTCGCTCCTGCGCGTGGCCGAGGACATCACGCGCGCGCCCATGCTCGTGCCGGCGCGCATGGCCGTGCCCGACCCGGGCGGATCGCTGCATCAGCGCTTCCGCTACGTGCTGCAACCACGCGCCCGTCGCGGACGCGGCTTCACGCTGCGCGCGGCGTTGCTGCTCGCTGCGCTCGTCGCCGCCATCGTCCCGATGAGTGGCAACCTCGACGCCGTTCAGTCGGCGCCGCCCGTGATTGCCGACACCGTGCGGCTGTTCCGCAGCAAAGCCATCGTCGAGCAGGAGCCGCACGCGCCGGCGCGTTCCGAGGACGCGTTCGCGCCCGCGCGGCCGCTCGAAGGCTACGCCGTCCTCGGCAAGTACCTGCGTTGCCCGTGCACCGTGGACGACCACTCGGTGTGCCCGCGCGGGCGCATCGTGTACGGCGAGCGCGTGCGCAAGCGCGGCCTCGTCGTTGCGGTGTCTGTCGATGCCCGCGGACGTGTCACCCAGGTCGAAGTGCTCAAGAACGCTCGCGCCGGCTCGCGCTGGGATGCCGAGCGCGCCGTCGACGCTGCCTGGGAGGCCGACTGGGAGCCGGCGCGCCGTGATGGCAAGCGCGTCGCCTCGCGACTCGAGATCGCCTTTCACGGCGGCCAGTTTTGATCACGGCGGCCGTCCAGCACGCCGTCCGTGCTGAGGAAACGCAACGACTTCGAAAGGGAAATCGCATGAGAATGCAAGGAACTCGTCGGAGCGTCGTGCGCGCGCACGCGCAGAGAATCCTCCTGGCGATTCTTCTCTTCGCACTCGGCGCGCCCGGCGTGGACGCGTCCCCCGACGCCGGCTTCTACGCCTGCCCGCCGTGCGGCTGTCCTGGGGATTCCGAGCGGCACGCGGAGGCCGGCGCGTGCTCGGACTGTGGCATGGCGCTGGTGTTTCGCAGTCACGAGATCAAGCAGCAGACCCAGGTCGCAACCCCCGACGTACCGCGCCTGCGCTTGAAGGTCGCCATTCTCGTCTTCCCCGGCGTGCAGATCATCGACTTCTCGGCGCCCTACGAGGTGTTCGGTCAGGCGGGCTTCGAGGTGTTCACCGTGGCCGAAAGCCCCGGCGAGCTGACCACCGCCATGGGTCTGAAGGTCGTTCCCACGTACACGCTCGCCGAGTGCCCGCAGCCGGACATCGTCGTCGTGCCGGGTGGCGGCGTGAACGAAACGCGCGAGAGCAAGATCGTGCTGGACTGGCTCCGCGCTCAGGAAAAGACCGCCGAATCCATCCTCACGGTGTGCAACGGCGCCTTCATCCTCGCCGAGACGGGGCTCCTGAACGGTCGCGAAGCCACGACCTTCTACGGACTGATCCCGACGCTCGAAGCGCAGATGCCCGAGGTGCGCGTGGTGCGCGACCAGCGCTACGTCGACAACGGCAAGATCATCACCACGGCCGGGCTTTCGTCCGGGATCGACGGCTCGCTCCACGTCGTGCGCCGGCTGCTCGGTCAGGCGCGCGCCCAACGCATTGCTCTGAACATGGAGTACAACTGGCTGGACGACACGAGCTACGCGCGCGCGGATTTCGCCGACCGCATGCTGCTCGACCAGGTCGTGCTGTCGAGCCAGCACCTGCCCTATCTCGATGCACCGGGAACGACGTGGAAGGTGTTGGACACGCGCGGCGACTCGCGCACGTGGAACGTGGAGTGGCGTGTCGAGGGCGACATGTCCGCCACGGATCTGCTGGCTCGCTTCGACGAGAAGCTCACCGCGGACGCACGCTGGACGCGCACCGGCGCAACCGCGTCCGGTCGCGCCCATCAAAGCGCGTGGAGCTTCCAGGACGCGCAGGAACGTACGTGGAACGGGACGGTCCACGTGGAGCCGCGTGACGGCGCGTTGGTGGTGCGCCTGTCCGTGGCGCGACGCGCCCATACGGGGTGAGGTGTGTTCCGCCGGCGCGTTGAATTCCCGCCAGCGGCGTGCGTTCTCAGCCGACGAGCGTGCGCATGGCGGGCACGAACACGTACAGCGCCATCGCACCGGCGAACAGCGCGATGCACAGGATCATGGCCGCGAGGACCCAGTTGTCGATGACCCAGCTGCGACGCGCTACGCGCATCGTCTCGTCATCGACGACCTGCGGCATGGGCTGAGCAGACGTTTGCTCGACGGCTTCTTCGATTCGGCGTGGCTGTGGAGACATCGAGATCCCTCGGGGAACGGTTTCGGCCGACAGTTTGTATGAGGTCGCTTCGCGACCGCTTGCATCGATCACGCCAGCTCGCCCGCCGGGCCACAGCCGCGCTCAGCCGCTTCAGGAGCGTCCGGGGGCCTCGCCGAAGCTGCGGGCGCGTCAAACTGTCGGTCCCCGGCGCCGTCCTGCGCCGGTTTGTCGCGCGTGGACCTGGCCTGCCGCGTCGCGGCCCCTCCAAGGGAACCGCCCTCCCCCCCGGACGCCAGGCTCTGGACCTTTTCGCGTGCGGCCGCGTATACCGGGGATCGTCACCTTCCCGGAGATGGAGCGCCATGGCTGCCCGCCGCCCGGTACGTGTCCGCGCTGGCTCCGGCGCCGGTCGCAGGCTCGTCCTCGCCATGCTGGGATGCGCGTGCATCGCCGCGTGGGTGCGCGTGCAAGGCGACCCGGTCGCGCATGCGCAAGCCGACACGTCCAGCGTCGAGTCCGCTGCGCGCGTGCCGACGCTGCGCCCTCCACCTCTGTCGTCACACGTCATGACCTACCACTCCGGAATGCGACGCGTGGTGCTGTTCGGCGGCTCGACGCCGCAACGCACGTTCTCGAACACGCTGTGGGCCTGGGACGGCAAGCGCTGGACGGTGCTCTCGCAGGAGGGCCCCGCTCCGCGCATCCATGCGGCGCTCGCGTACGACGCACGGCGCAACCGGCTGGTCCTGCACGGCGGCATCCGGAGCCGCGAGGAGAGCTTCGGCGACACCTGGGAGTGGGACGGCGAGTCGTGGTTGCGTCAGGCGAGCCGTGAAGAAGGTCCAGGAATTCGCGATCACCATGCCATGGTGTTCGATCGCGCCCGCGGCGTGACGGTGCTCTTCGGCGGACAGACTCCTGACGACACCTACCCCAACGAAACGTGGACGTGGGACGGCACGCGCTGGCAGCGGGCCGCGAACGAGGGCCCCGCCGGCCGTGGCACGCATCGCCTGGCCTACGATGACGCTCGCCAACGCGTCGTGCTCACCTGCGGCTGGAACGCCGAAGGTCAGCTGGACGACACCTGGGAATGGGACGGGCGCCGTTGGACGCAGGCCGACGTGTCCGGTCCGCCGGCACGCGGCGCTCTCCGCGTGGCCTACGACACGGCGCGACGCCAGCTCGTTCTCTTCGGAGGTCTCGTGGATCGCGAGCCGGACGGAAGCACCTGGCTTCTCGACACCAAGGGGTGGCAGCAGCGCGACGTCGACGGTCCCGCCGCACGCAACGTGCACGGCATGGCCTACGATGCCACCCGCCAGCGCGTCGTCCTGTACGGCGGCATGCGTGCCGAAGGTCGACTCGACGATGTCTGGGAGTGGGACGGGAAGCGCTGGCTCGAGATCGTTCCCCCATCCTGGGCGGGTCGCTGACCCGCACTCCCGCGGCGGGAGTGGGACGACAGCGCGTCACAACGTCGACATCGCCACGCGTGACGGACCGCGTAGCAGCTCGGCCAAGGTTTGCAGCCCCTGGGACAGCGTCTCGCGGCTGGGAGGCGAGGTGAGCCCCACGCGTACGGCATGCGGCGCGCGGCTGGCCTCGACGGCGAAGATGTCGGCCGGCGCCACCGCCACGCCTCGACGGCGCGCCTCGCGGACGAAACGCGTCACCGGCCACTGCTCCGGCAGCTCGATCCACACGTAGTATCCGTCAGGGTGCGTGTGCAGGCGCGCACCCGGAACGTCGAGGAGCTTGTGCGCGAGCTTCAGACGCGCGCGCGACTCCTTGCGGCGTGCAGCCACCGTGCGTTGTGCGGTGCCGTCGCCAATCCACGACACCAGGATCTCGGCGGCGAGCGCCGGCACACCGATCAGGCTCGCCTGGACCGCCTGCGCCAGCGCGTCCTTCGAGGCACGCGGTCCGAGCACCCATCCCAAGCGCAGACCGCCCGCCACCGACTTCGACGCCGACGAAATCAGGAACGAACGCTCGGGAGCGAGCGCCACGAACGGCGCGCTCCGCTGCGCCGCGAACGGCCGGTTGATCTCGTCTTCGACGATCAGCACATCGTGTTTCTCGGCGAGGCGTGCGATCTCTTTCTTGCGCTCGAGCGTGAGCATGACGCTGGTCGGATTCTGCAGCGAGGGAATCGTGTAGAGCGCGCGCACACGGCGCGTGCGCACGAGCTGCTCGAACGCGTCGAGCTGCAACCCTTCGGCATCCATCGGCACGGCCAGCAGCTTCAGCCCCAAGTCCCCCACCACCGCCTTGACGCCGGGGAACGTCAGGCTCTCACATGCGATCTCATCGCCGCTGCGCGTGATCGCTGACAACGTCACCGCGATGCCGTGTTGGGCTCCCGCCGTCAGCACACACTGCGCGGGATCTGCGGGCACGCCGTGCTCCTGCTCCCAATCGCAGATGGCGCGGCGATGCCGCAGCAACCCGTCGGCCGTCGGGTAGCGCACCAGCTGCCCCACGTCGGAGCGCCGCGCCACGCATTTCAAGGCGGCGGCGAGATCGGGGTCGAGCGACGGTGACGGCAGGTTGGCGGACAGGTCGATGGGACCGCCGGCGTTGACCAGCGAGCTCAAGCTGGAACGCCGCGCTCCGCGACCGGTCACCATCGTGCCGCGAC
>JBFJHN010000074.1:0-7676 GCA_041613275.1 Candidatus Krumholzibacteriia bacterium
AGGCCACGGGGCAGCTGCCGTTCGAGCTCGAGAACACCTACTACACGTTCACCACCGTGCTGTGGACCGTAATGGATCAGAACCCCGTCTTCTTCGGCTTCATCATGGCGACGCTGCTCGCCGCGCTCATGTCGACGGTCGACACGCTGATCAACGCTTGCGCCGCCATCGGCGTGAACGACCTGTACCGCCCGTTCGTGCGGGACCGAAGCGAGCGGCACTACCTGCGCGCCGCGCGTACGGTGAGCGCGGTGGCCACGGGGATCGGACTGCTGCTCGTGTGGCTGTTCTCGACGATGCAGGAGGACCTGTTCAACCTGCACTACAAGGGCGTCATGGTGATCATTCCGGCCATGGTGACCGCCATCTTCATGGGAGCTTTCTGGCCGCGCTTCAACGCCAGGGCGGCAAGCGTTTCGATCATCGTGGGCAGCGTCGTCAACGTCCTCACGGTCGTGCGCTATCCGAGCTGGATCGACCCGCTCAGCCGTTTCGTCCTGGCGCACCCGCCCGAGGGCGTGGAGCCGGATTACTCGGTGTTTCGTGGCTTGTTTGGCGTCGTGGCCACGGCGGCCGTCGGCATCGTCGTGACGTTGGCGACGCGACGCGATCCCGCGCACAAGACCGAGGGCCTGACCGTGTTCTCGTTGGCCGAAGCCATGCGCCATTTCAAGGGCGGGATTCCCAACCTGCGCCGCGGCCGCACGTCCAAGGTGAAGGGGTTGCCGCTCGAAGCGAGCCCCGAGGCCGACGGCACCGTGCGCCTGCCGGCGCCGGTGATGGAGACGCTGGCGATCGAAGAAGGCGATCTGGTCTACGTCGCCGACAATCGCTGGTGGCTCGGCGGCATTCGTAGCGTGCAGCTGAAGGCCGGCAAGCCTTCGGGCAACGGCAACGTCCAGCTGTCGCCGGACTCGGTCGAGCACGGTTCCCTCGAGCTGCGACGCCACGTGATGGTCGAGAAGCTCATGTAGCCGCAAGACGGCCACTACGCACCCGTCTCGTTGTGCGTCCGCGCGCCCGTGACCGGTGCATGACAGAACGACCCCGGGGAAACCCGGGGTCGTTGTCGTCGAGGCCAGATCTCTTTGGAAACGGCGTCGTTCAGCTGGGGAGCGCAACGCGCTTGGCGTCGGCGAGGTCTTCGAGCTCGGACGCGACACCCTGCGGATCCGCGCCGGTGCGCGCGCGGGCGGCAAGCCGCTCGAGCTTCATCGCGTCTTCTTCCGCGCGCTCACGCAGGGCCAGGATCATCGTGTTCATCTCGTCGGCGAGCGACGTGAAGTGATCGCCGCGGCGCAGCGACACCGTGCGCCTGAGGTCGCCCTCGGCGATGCGCTTCATGTGATTCTGCACGTTGCGGACGGGACCCGCGCTCCGATGCGTGAGGACCACCACGCCGGCCATGACGCACGCCACCAGCAGCGTCGATGACACCGTGAGTAATCTCTGGAGGTCACGATCCTGAGCTTCGAGCTTGGGCTTCATCGATGGAACAGCGTCGACGATGAACTCGCGCCGCGCCTCGGCCAGGTCCATCATCACGACGTTGAACATGACAACGAAGAACGTGACGACGAAGAAGCTGAGCACGGTGACGGGAAGCTGGGATTTCGGATCGATCCAGTAGCGCCGCCGGCGAAACGCTGGGCGGGCTTCGCTTCCGTTCTGGGTCGGCTGATCCGGGCGCGCGTCGGGAGGGCGCGGTGTTTGGGGTCTCGGAGTCCCGACGACGCGCTTCTCCTGGGTCGTTGAGTCGAGCATGAACGCGTCTCCCGGAAAAAGGTCTGGCACAACAACGTGCGAGTTGAGCATGTTCCGAGCCAGCCGCGCGCGCTGCGGGGCTCTCTTGAGCCGTTTGCACGGAACGCGTTAACGTCGCCCTGGAGCGCGGGTTTCGCGTTCCATGCGCGGCTCGTGTCGATACAAGCGCGTCTCATGCGAAGGGAACGGAGCACAATGCGACGCTATCGTTCCCTGTATGCCATCTTGTTCGCGGTCCACCCCGTTCTGGCCCTGTACGCGTCCAACACCGCTGCGGTGCGTCTCCAACACGTTCTGCCGTCGCTCGTGGTCTCCGTGACGGGTGCCTTGCTTCTTCTCGTTGCATGCACGCTCGTTCTGCGCGATCGCGTGCGCGCCGGACTGCTCACGTCGCTCGTCCTCATGGGTTTCTTCTCGTTCGGACACGCCACCGGTGCCTGGACGGCGGCGGGCGCGCCGGGTTCCGGGCGCGCAGCGGTGGCGATCGTGTGGGGGATCATCATCGCAACCGCGACGTTTGCGCTCGTGCGCGCCCGGCGCCGGTTGCACCGCTTGGAAACGTTCGCGACTTTCGTGGGCGTCTTGCTTGTGGCTTACGCCGCGCTGCAGATTTTCGTGTCCGGGTCGCGGGCCGGGCGCGAGGCGCGGGCCGGCGCAAGCCCCGAGATCGTTTCGCGCGCCGTCGACGAACCTCCGGGGGGCGCCACGCCGCGCCCGCCTCGCATGCTCCCGGACATCTACTACATCGTCCTCGACGGCTACGCGCGCCACGACGTCATGCGCGACCTGTACGGCTTCGACAACACACCGTTCCTGGCACGCCTGCGCGCGCGAGGCTTTCAGATCTCGGAACGCAGTCGAGCCAATTACTGCAAGACGCTCCACGCGCTCGCGGCATCGCTGAACATGAGCTATCTCCACGAGCTGATGGACGTGTCTTCCAAGTCGGTCGACAACGCGCCGCTTCTGCGACTCGTACGCAGCAACCGTGTCACGCATCTGCTGCGCGAGCGCGGCTACGACATCGTCGCCTTCGCGTCCGGCTACGAGCTGGCCGAGTTCAGCAAGATCGACCTCTATCTCGACGGCGGTGGAGGCTGGACCGAGTTCACGAACGTGCTTCTGGCCACGACACCGGTGCCCGCGCTTCTGGGAGAGCGCGGCGATCCGCACGCGCGTCACCGGCGCCGGCTGGAGTACATCCTGGATGAGATTCCGAGAATCCCGCGCGCTCCGCGGCCGCGCTTCGTCTTCGCGCACCTGCTGGCACCGCATCCCCCGTTCGTCTTCGACCGCGAGGGCAACGCGGTCGAGGTGGAGCGCGGCTTCGGCTTCTACGACGGCAGCGACTACTACAAGCACGGCGGCACCCGCGAGGAGTACGTGACCGGGTACGCCGAGCAGGCGCGCTGGGTCACGGCACGCCTCGAGCGAACGTTGGACGCGCTCCTGGAGCGCTACGGCGACGCGCCCCCGATCGTCATCGTGCACTCGGACCACGGACCGGGTTCGCGCCTGGATTGGAAGAGCGTGCCGGACACGGACCTGCGCGAGCGTTTCGGCATCTTGATGGCCGCGTATCTGCCGGGACAGCCCGCCGTCGACCTCGGCGAAACGTTCTCCCCCGTGAACGTGTTCCGAATGGTGTTCGGGGTCTACTTCGGCGCCGAGCTCGGTCCGGTGGTCGATCGCAGCTACTACACGTTCCAGAGCCAGCCGTTTCGCTATATCGACGTCACCGATCCGGAGCGTCCGACCGAGCTGCCGCAGCGCTGATTGCGAGCATCGGGGGAGCTGTCGTTTCGCCAGCGCTCCCGCGTCGGGAGTGCGTGACTGGAGCGGGCACGAAAAAGGGGGCGCGACGCGCCCCCTTCCTCACGATCGCCGTACGCGCGCGTTTCTACTCGCCCGATGAGGTCGCCGTTTCCGTCTTGGCGCCGAGCAACGCGTCGAGGCGCGCGTCCACCTGCGCCGGTGTCTTGTATCCGACGAGGCGCTCGCGCACGCGGCCCTCACCGTCGACGAGCAGGTACGTCGGGACGAGGTGGCTGTCGATGACGTCGCCCAGCGCGTCGGTGGGCTCGACCCAAACGTCGTACTCGGGCGCGAACGTGCCGATCCAGGAGTTCACGTCCTCGACGCTCCCGCTGTTGATGTAGACGCCGACCACACGCAGCGTCTCGTCGTCGTAGCGGCGTTCCAGCTCTTGCAGGATGGGGAGCGTGTCGAACGAATGGCTGCAGTGGCCGGCGAGGAAGACGAGCACCGTCGGTGTGCCGACGAGGGTCTTGGAGTCGACGGCGGCGCCGTCGAGGTCGTGCGCGTCGAAGGCGGGCAGTGCGAGGTTCTCGTACGTCGTCCCGTCCTTGGCCTTCTCACGCACGTACATCTCGAGCATGTCACCTGTGGCGCCCGAGAGATCGCCGTAGAGCGAGCAGGCGCCGTACTCGGCGCAGCGGCTGGTGAAGCCGGCTTTCTGCGAACACGCGGAGGTGCAGCCCGCGTCGTGTGAGGCGCACGCGTTCGAGGCCGCGGGAACCGAGCACGCATCACCGGTCACTTCGGCCAGGAGCGCGCGGCCCTCGGCCGAGCCCTGCAGCATGGCGAGCACGCGCGGCATCAGCTGTTTCGTATGCGCTTCGGTGACGTATACGCCGGTGTCTTGTGCGATGACTTCCGGATCGACGGCCAGCTCGAGGGCGCTCCCCTTGGAGTCGCGCACCTTCTTGGATACCCAGTCGAGGACCTTCTGGATCTGCTCTTCGCTCAAGGGTGCGTCGGCTGCGGCGTGCGGCTTCGATTTGGCCTGGCAGAAGGCCGCGCACACGCTGTCGGTGCAGGGGCTGTCGGCGGTGAACGCCGTGCCGGCCCCGCTCAGGACCAATGCAAGGCCCCATGCGGCGATCGAGAATGCGCGGTGGGGGACAGCCGTGCCTCCGCGTCGTGAAGACATTGAGCACCTCCGTGGGATGCCTGCCCGAGCGGCAGGCGCTGCGTCGCTCACAGGAGAGTCTACTCCCTGGAGCGTGGTCGAGGGTTCCAGCAAAAAGTGAATTTCACGGGGTCCGCGTCGCGGGCGGGCATCCCGTGCGGCGCTCCGCTTGCATACCAGACTTTTGTCTGGTATGGTGCAGTATGGCTCCCGCAACCCCACCAGGACGCACGCGCGAAAGAGTTCTGCGCTACGTGAAGGAGCGGCTCCTGCGCGGTCAGCCGCCCACGGTGCGCGAGGTGCAAGCGGCGCTCGGATTCCGCGCCGTGCAGACGGCGCGCGAGCACCTCGATCGCCTCGTTCGAGAGGGAAGGCTGACGCATCGCCGCGGCAAGGCGCGCGGCTATGGGCTGCCGTCGCCCCCACGAGCGCAATCGCGTTGGGTGCCGCTTCTGGGAAGCGTGCAGGCGGGGGGCCTGGAGCAGGCCATCGAAGACCCGCAGGGCTACGTCAGCGTGCAAGCGGGAGGGCGCGGGCGCCTGTTCGCTCTACGAGTGCGCGGTGAAAGCATGCGCGGCGTGGGCATTCTTCCAGGCGACACCGTCATCGTGCGCGCACAGCCCAGCGCCCAGTCGGGCGACATCGTCGTGGCGCTGGTGGGGGACGAGGCCACCGTGAAGCGTTTGCGCTTTCGCCGCGGTCGCGCCGAGCTGCACCCGGAGAACCCGGACTTCGCACCCATCGTCCCCGAGGAATCGTGGTCGTTGCTCGGGAAAGTCATCGAAGTGCGTCGCAACCTCGAGGCTCGAGCATGAGTGCGCTTCCCGATCTCGCGGCGCTGGCCATTCGTGGCGCGCCCGACACCGCGGCACTGGTTCGTGGGAACGAGGGGCCCCGCACGGGGCGCGGATGGTGCCTGCCGACGTTGCGTGGCCGACTGGTGGAGCTGTCGAGCTCGGGGGCCACGGCCTCTCTGTCCGCAGTCACCGCGTTGATCTACGAGGCACAGCGCCGTGGCGAGCCCACCGCATGGATCACGACGTGGGCGACCTTCTTCTATCCGCCGGATCTGCGCCAGTCGGGCGTGGATCTCGCCGCGCTGCCTGTCGTACAGAGCCCCAATGTCCGCGTGGGCGCACGAGCGGCCGACGAGCTCCTGCGTTCGGGAGCGTTCGGTTTGGTCGTGCTCGACCTGGGCGAGCAGTGCAACGTTCCGCTTCCCATGCAGGCCCGCTTGTCCGGACTCGTAAAGAAGCACGCAGCCACGCTGGTGCTTCTCACGCGCAAGAGACGCGACGCGCCGTCTCTGGGATCTCTGGTGTCGTTGCGCTGCGACGGCGCGGTGCATCGAAGCGCTTTCAACCGCTTCACCTGGGAGCTGCACGTGCTCAAGGACAAGCGTCAGGGGCCGGGATGGCGTCACCAAGAAGTGTGTCATGGACCGGATGGCCTGTGTTGAGCTCCCCGAGTTCCCGCTGCAGCTGTTGCTTCGTCGCCACGCAAGCTGGCGCGACAAGCCGGTGGCGGTGGTGGATCGCGACAAGCCGCAGGGGATTCTTCTGTGGGTGAACGAAGCGGCGCGCGCGCTGCGCATCCTGCCGGGCACGCGCTATGCCGTGGCCCTGTCCTTGGCCAGCGACCTGCGCGCGGGCGTCGTTGCGGACGCCGAGATCCGCAGCGAGATCGAGTCGCTGGCCGAGAAGCTGCGCACGTTCACGCCCAACGTCGAGCCGAACGCCAGCGAACCGGGCGTGTTCTGGCTGGCCGCCCACGGCATCATGCGACTGTTCCCATCGTACGAGGCTTGGGCCGCGCGCATCGCCTGGCTCCGGGAGCGTCAGGCGCTGCGCGCGCGCGTTGCCGTGGGCTTTTCGCGGATCGGCACGTATGCCGCAACGCGTTGCGGGCAGGACATCGTCGTCTTCGACAGTCCGTCCGAGGAGTCCCGTCGCGTGTCGCAGGTGCGCATCGATCGGCTGGGCATCGACCCACGGGTGCGTGATGCGTTGCTCCGTCTGGGTGTCGAAACGCTCGGCACGTTTCTGGAGCTGCCCGCGGACGGGGTGCAAACACGTTTCGGCGAGGCCGCTTTCGTTCTGCATCGCAAGCTGCGCGGGGATCTGGCAACACCTGTAGCAGGCGAGCATTCCGCCGAGCCGCTGTGCGGCGTTTGGGTGTTCGACCATCCCGAAACGCAGGTCGAACGCCTGGTGAGTCGGGTCGAAGCGCTTCTGAAGCCGCTCGTGCGGCGCATCGAACGGCGCGACGGGGTGCTTTCGACGCTGCACGTGCGGCTTCGCTTCGAAAACGGTACGCATGCGGACGATCGCCTGCGTCCCGCGACGCCCACGCTCGATCTCTCCCAGGTCCTCCGCCTCGTGCAGCTGAGGCTCGAGGCGCGCACTTTGGATTCGGCCGTCGAGGAGCTCGAAGTCGAGGTTCTGGCTGCGACGGCGCGACACGAGCAGCTGACCCTGTTCGCATGTGAGACGCGCGATCTGCGCGCCGCGAACCGTGCGCTGGCGCGCTTGCGCGCCGAGCTGGGCGACGGCGCCGTTCGTTGCGCGCTGCTGCGCGATGGGCATCTGCCCGAAGGCCGCTACACCTGGGAACCCTTGCACGAGCTGCGCGCTGCACAGCCCGACGCCGTCATCGTGCCGCCGCTGGTGCGCCGCGTGCACGCGCGCCCCGTACCGCTTCCGCTGCGGCCTCGACACGAGCCCGACGGTTGGCTCGTGGCGGGGTTCGCCGCGGGACCGGTCGAGGACGTCGTGGGACCGCATGTGATCTCGGGAGGTTGGTGGATGCGCAGCGTCGAACGTGCCTACTACTTCCTGCGCACGCGAAGCGGGCGCTGGCTGTGGGTGTACGAAGATCGCCTGCGCAACGGCTGGTTCTTGCACGGCGAGGTCGAGTAAATGCAAACAACCGAGGTCTCTGCGATCCAGCTTCCTTGCTCAAACAAACTCGGGCGGTGGAG
>JBFJHN010000075.1:0-7672 GCA_041613275.1 Candidatus Krumholzibacteriia bacterium
CCGAGTACATGGCCCCGGAGCTCATCCGCGGCGAAAAAGTAGACGAGCGCTCGGACCTCTATGCGCTCGGCGTTGTCATGTTCGAATGCTTGACCGGGCGGCCACCGTTCATCTCCGAAACGCCGGTTCAGATTCTCTTCCAACATCTCGAAGCCGAGCCGCCATCGCTGAAGGAGCTGGCGTCCGAGACGCCGCCCAGCTTGATCGAGCTCGTCGAACGCACGATGGCACGTGATGTGTCGCGGCGTCCGAGGACGGCGAACGAGATGTACGCGCTCTTGGACGCCGAGCTGACCAAGCTTGGGGAAGGGCAGGGTTCCTGATGTCACGCATCGATGCCTTTCTGCAGCTCGGCCAGGAGCAAGGCTGCTCGGACATCCACCTGACCGTGGGATTGCCGCCGCTGGTGCGCATGGACGGGGAGCTCGCGCCGCTCAAGTACCGCAAGCTCGACGAGCAAGAGACCGCAGCGTTGGTCGAAGAAATCCTCTCTCCCGAGCTCCAGGACGAGCTCGAAGTTCGTGGGGCCGTGGACTTCTCCTATGCGGCGGAAGGTGTGGGACGCTTCCGCATCAACGTCTACAAGCAGCTCCACGGAATTGCCGCAGCGTGTCGTGTCATTCCCGGCGACGTTCCGAAGCTCGACGACTTGGGTCTGCCGAAGGTGGTTACCCGTCTGGCGTCGCTCAAATCGGGCATGATTCTGGTCACAGGAGGCGCGGGCACCGGAAAGTCGACGACGCTCGCGGCGTTGATCCGCTCGATCAACGAGTCGCGCAACCTCAATGTGCTCACGCTCGAAGATCCGGTCGAGTTCGTACACGAGAACCAGAAGTGTCAGGTGCTGCAGCGCGAGGTGGGCACGCACGTCGAATCGTTCAGCGAAGGACTGCGTGGTGCGCTGCGCGAAGACCCCGACGTCATCATGGTCGGCGAGCTGCGGGATCCCGAGAGCATCGCGCTTGCGATCGAGGCCTCCGAGACCGGGCACCTGGTCCTGGCCACACTGCACACACGCGGCGCCTATCCGACGATCCATCGCCTCGTCGATGCGTTCCCAGCCGAGTCGCACGCACAAATTCGCCATACGCTGGCCGAGAACCTCAAGTGCGTGATCAGCCAGGAGCTGGTGCGCGCCGCCGACGGGCGCGGCCGCCGGGCCGTGCTCGAGATCCTCGTGGTCTCCTCCGCTGTCGCACAGCTGATCCGTGAAGGTAAAACGCACCAGATCGCATCGGCAATCGCCACCGGCCGGAGGCTGGGCATGCAGCAGATGGATCAGGCGCTGCTGGCGCTGGTGCGGTCGGGCGACATCGATCCAGACGAGGCCTTCTTGAAGGCGCAGGAGAAGCGCGAGTTCCTGCCCTTCGTCACGCGGCCGGAACTGCGTCAGGCGGCGGACTCGCAGACGCTGTCTCGCCACGGCGCCGAGGTACCGTCATGAATCGCATCGATACGTTCCTCGAGCTGGCAGTCAAGCAGGGAGGGTCGGACCTGCACCTGGTGTCCGGTCAGTCGCCGCGCGTACGGATCCACGGAGTCTTGCACCGCGTGCGTTTCCGTGAGCTGTCGGTGGAGGACCTGCAGGGCATGCTCGAGGACTGCATGCCGGAGGTGCTGCGCACGAAGCTCGCGGGCATCGCCACGATCGATTTCGCATACAGCGTCGAGGGCCTGGGTCGGTTCCGCGTCAACGTGTTCAGGCACACGGGCGGCGTTGCCGCAGCGTTGCGCGTCATCCCCGAGAAGATCCCGACCCTCGATGACCTGGGGATGCCCGACGCGGTGAAGATGCAGGTGAGCCAGCCGAAGGGGCTCGTGCTGGTCACCGGTCCGACGGGTTCGGGGAAGTCGACCACGCTTGCCGCCATGATCGACCATATCAACGCCACGCGTCGCGGGCACATCATCACGCTCGAAGATCCCATCGAGTTCGTGCACGGGTTCAAGCAGTGCGTCGTGTCGCAGCGCGAGATCCACGTCCACGCACGCAGCCTGGCGGAGGCGCTGCGCGATGCGGTTCGCGAGGATCCCGACGTCATTCTGGTCGGTGAGCTGCGCGACACCGACGCCATCCGGCACGCGCTGTCAGCCGCGGAGACCGGCATTCAGGTGTTCGGAACGCTGCACACGAGCGGCGCCAGCCGCACCATCGATCGCATCCTGAACGTGTTTCCGGGACCCGAGCAGGATCAGGTGCGCACCATGTTGGCCGACAGCCTGAGCATGATCATCTCGCAGAAGCTCCTGCGTACCTCGGACGGGGCGAAGCGCGTGGCTGCAGCCGAGATTCTCATCAACAACCATGCTGCGCGCACCATCATTCGTACCGGGAACAGCCACAAACTGCAGTCGGTCATCCAATCCGGACAACGCGTGGGCATGCAGAGCTTCACGATGGTGCTCAAGGAACTCGTGCGCAGGGGCACGGTGACCGCCGAAGAAGCGTTCGAGCACGCGACCGACAAGACATCGTTCGAAGATCTGGCGCCTCAGATGGAAGCGTCGTGAAAGCCGTAGGAGACAGAGTGAAGAGGCTCCGATTGGATGCACGCTTTCCCAACCTGGTGATCTTCGCCGGCGGGATGACGCTGCTCGGCTTGATCACGACCGATTTCGTGCGCCAGGCCTCGCAGCTTCCCGACCTGGCGCACGTTGCGGTGTGGATTGGGTTGATGACGATGGCGGGGTTCTTCCCCGTGCCGCGCCGCGGCCGGGGGGCTCCGGCGAAGCTGTCGTGTGCCTTCGAGTTCGCCGCGGTTCTGGTGTTCGGGGCGCCCATCGCCTGCTGGCTCGCGGTGGTCTCCCGCCTGCTCGCGAACGGCAGGGCCGCGTGGACCACACGAACGCTGGGCGATCTGGGACGCGCCGTCGCTGCGCTCGTCGCCAGCGAACGCATGTACGTCGCGCTCGGCGGTCCTCTCATTGCCAGCTTCACCCCGAGTGCCGAGATGCTGCTTGCGCTGCTCGGCGCCGCATTCACGTTCCTGATGGTCTTCGAAGGCTTGCCGTTCCTGGCGGGCTTCCTGGGGCTCCGGCAGCCCACCCGCGTGCGGCTGGAGGCGTTGCGCGATGCGTTGATCTGGCAGGCTCCATTGCTGCCGTTCGGTGTTCCCACCGCTGTCGTCGACGTGAACCTCGGCGCGGCCGGGTTGGTCCTGTTGGGACTCCCGCTGCTGATCGCGGCGCGTGCACGTTCGGTGTGGACCCGCGCGCGTCGCGGCCACGTGGAGGCGGTGCGCACGCTCATGACGGCTCTGGATGCGGGCGACCCGTTCACGCGCGGACACTCGTATCGCATCGCAAAGATGAGCGTTCGCGTGGGACAGCATCTCGGTCTCGATACGCACACGCTCGAGGAGCTGGAGTACGCGGCGATTCTGCACGATGTGGGGCGCACCGCAGTGAAGGACGAGCACCAGCCGCGCAATCCGAGCCTCAGCCCGCAGCAACAATCGATTCTGCGCCACCACCCCAGCGTCGGAGGGGACATCGTCGCGCGCTTCGGCTTCTATCCGGGAGCGGTGGACGTCGTCCATGCGCATCACGAGCAACCGGACGGTGAGGGGTACCCGCACGGCCTGGCGGGCAAGGACATTCCCCTGGGCAGCCTGATCATCATGGTGGTGGCGGCGTTCGATGCGATGACATCGGACCGGCCCTACCGGCGCGGGCTGTCGGGACAGATCGCCATCGAGGAGCTCCGTGCGCACGCGGGCACGCAGTTCTCCGTTCCCGTCGTCGAGGCGCTGGCGACGCTGCACGGTGACGGCACGCTGTACGACAGGTTCTCCACCGAAGTCCTCGAAGCGTACGCTCGCGGCGAAGGCAACTCGCGGGCGATCTACGAGCATCTCCAGCGTTCGGGCATCCCAGTGGTCGCCGGGGCCGCGCACCATGACGTCCTGATCGGCGCCGATGAGGTTCCCGAGCTGGAACTGCCCCCGGGAAGCGCGTTGGGCGAGAAGCAACCCATTGCGGACGAGCGTACGCTGCCCATCGCGCCGGACGGCACCACGTTGGACGCTGCGGCCCAGACCGACGTCGGATGCGTGCGCGACAACAACGAGGATTCTTACGGGATCTTCGAGCACGCAACCGGTACCGGCTGTCTGCTCGTCGTGGCCGACGGCATGGGCGGCGCGGCTGCGGGCGAAGTGGCGAGCCGGCTCGCCGTCGAGACCGTGCGCGGTGTCTTCCTGGACGATGCGCCGCCCAAGGATCCGGCGGAGTCGTTGCGCCTGGCGATCGCGGCGGCGAACGAGGCCATCCGCGAGCGGGCGTCTTCGGACGACGACCTCTACGGGATGGGCACGACGTGTGTCGCCGCGTGGGTGGCCGACAAGAGGATGTACGTCGGGCACGTCGGCGACAGCCGCGCATACATGGTGAGCCCGTCCGGGATCCGCCAGATCACGCGCGACCACAACCTGGCCGAGGAGCTCAAATGCGTGGTGGGAGCCGTCGGACCGGAGGGCGCGCAGCACGTGCTGACACGCTCGCTCGGCAGCCGTCCAGGCGTCGAGGTGGACGTCTCCGCTCCACTGGTGTTGCGCGAGCACCAGGCCGTGGTGCTGTGCTCGGACGGCCTGTCGAATCTGGTCGAGGCGGAGGAGATCCGAGACATCGTCCGTGAGCACGATCCCGTGACTGCGTGTGAAGTGCTCGTCGACATGGCGCGCGAGCGCGGCGCGCCCGACAACGTCACCGTGCAGGTGGCGCGCGTCCGGGTGGGCTAGCGTAGAAGAGTCACCTTGTGCGTACTCGTCGCGCCGTCCGTTTGCATGCGCACGACGTACACGCCCGAGGGCACCGAACGGCCCGCCGCGTCCACGCCGCTCCAACGCACCCGATGCGATCCGGCCGGAAACCGTCGCTCCGAGATTCTCCGTACCCAGGTCCCGTCCATTCCGTACACGTCCAAACGCACGTGCTTCGGCTTCGCGAGCTCGAAGGTCACGTGCGTCATCGGGTTGAAAGGGTTCGGAACGTTGCCCAGGAGTCGCGCACGTGGCGGCGCGACGCCCACATCGGTGGGCACGGGCGACTTGTGGATGGCCATGTGGTCGATGGCCATCCCGGTCAGGCTGTGGAAGGTGTACAGCCACACGCTGTGGTCACGCACGTAGATCTGCGTGAACAGGATACGCTCGTCCAGATAGTAGGCCGTCGGTCCACAGTAGGACGTCGGCGCTCCGCGCTTGATCTTGCCACCGCTGCCGCTCACGACGTACACGGGTGCGCCCGGATCTTGGTAGTAGGGATCCTGGTCGACATGCACGGGCATGCCCTGACGCACGGGATAGAGGCGCTCGTACGTGTGCGCGTGACCTGTGAAGACCATGTCGACGCCGTACTGCTCGAAAAGCGGCATCAACTGTTCGGACAGACCGGTGTTGTTTCCCTTGTAGGTGCACGTGATCAGCGGGTGGTGGAAGAAAACGAACGTCCACAATGCGTCGTTGGTTGCCAGGTCCTGCTCCAACCAGGCAAGCTGCTCGCTCTCCTCGTAGAGGTTCCCCTCCATGGTGTCGAGCGCGATGAAATGGGCGCTGCCATAGTCGAACGAATAGTAGTGCTCGTTGTTCGGCAGTGCCCACTCCTTGACGAAGTTCTTTTCCGGGTCGCTTCTCCAGTCGTGATTGCCCAGCGCCGGCCACACCGGCGTGTTGCACAAGAGCTCGGCCCACGGCTGCATGAGCATCTCGTCGTAGTCGTCCGAGTCGCCGTCCGGATACACGATATCGCCGGCGAGAAGTCCGAACTCTGCACGGGGCCTGAGCGTACGGATCATCGCCTGCGTCTCGAACTGGAAGGCGTCACTGGTGTTGGCGCCGATGTCGCCGGTGACGAAGAACTGGAAGTCGTCGTCCGCCCGCCCGTGGTCGGTGATGAAGCGCAGGTCGTCGCCGCTCGCGCGCACGATACCGTTCTCGACCACGCGATAGTGGTAGAACGTGCCGGGATCGAGACCGGTCAAGCGAATCTCGTGCTCACGTGTCGGCGTGGCCTCGGTGACGGCGAACGCGTAAGGCGCCGCCTTGGGGCCGTACTCGAGGGTTTGCGTCACCGAATCCGTCGTGCGCCACAGGATCGAGACTTCGGTACGCCCGAGATTCTGCACGTAGGGTGCCCGCTGCAGTGACGACTCGAAGGCGAAGACGGGAGCCGCAGGTGCCGCGAGGAGAGCCATCGCGAGGCGGGCGCTCGCAACGCGCGCGGCGAACGGGCCGGTCGGGCAGCGAGATGCGCTGTCTTGGAAGAGCGTCCCCATATGCTTTCCCGGGCGGCGGCGCCGCCCCGTGGACCGGTCCTGCCGGTGAGCGCATGGGGACATCGGTTCGGGTTGGACTCGTTGTTGTTCAAGATACCCAATGAGTTTGCCGAACCTCAAGAAACGGCCATCCATGCGCGCGGTGGGCTCGACGCAGGCGCAGATTTGCGTAGAATCGCCCAAGATCCACCTGTTCCCGTCTCCCGGAGGCCGCCGTGCCCGCCAACCTCACGCCGCAGTACCTTGACGCCGAGCAGCGCTTCAAGGAGGCCGCGACGTCGGCCGAGAAGCTCAAAGCGCTGCGGCACATGATGGCGGTGATCCCCAAGCACAAGGGCACCGAGAAGCTGCGCGCCGAGCTCCGGCGCAAGCTCTCGCGCCTCCAAGACAGCATCGAGGCAGAGCGCCAGCGCAAGGGTGGCGGGCGGCCCGACCCGGGACACGTGCCGCACGAGGGCGCGGGACAGGTGGCGCTGGTCGGCGCACCGAACGCCGGCAAATCGAGCCTGCTTGCGGCGCTGACGGCGGCGCATCCGAAGATCGCGAACTATCCGTTCACGACGCTCGAGCCCCAGAGCGGCATGATGCCGTTCGAGGACGTCCACGTTCAGCTGGTGGACACGCCGGCCGTGAGTGGGGACTTCATGGAGGCTTGGCTGCCCGAGCTGGTGAGACGCGCCGACCGCGTGCTTCTGGTCGTGGACATCGGCAACGATGCCGTTCTGGAAGACACTGAAACTCTGTTCGCGCGCTTGGCCGAGAAGCGCGTGCGGCTGATTCCGCAGCTGCCGGCGCATGATGAGGGCGCGCACGACGAAACCGAGGACACCGACGCGCAAGACGTCGACCGCATCGAGACGCTGGTCGCTGCCAACCAGTGCGACCGTCCCGGCGCCGCGGAGCGGCTCGAGCTGTTGCGCGAGATCCTGGAAGCCGGACTCGCAGCGCCGCTGCCGGAAGACGCTCTGTGCGTGGTGTCGGCCGAGACGCGCCAGGGATTGGACGTCCTGCCGCCACGCATCTTCGAGGCGCTGCGTGTCGTGCGCGTGTACACGAAGGCGCCCGGATCCAAGCCGGATCACGAAAAGCCGTTCGTCCTGCCACACGGCGCCACGGTTCTCGATCTCGCCGAGACGATCCACAAGGACATCGCGGCATCCCTCAAGCTCGCCCGCCTGTGGGGGAGCGGTCGTTTCGACGGCCAAGCCGTCCAGCGCGACCACGTCCTCGAAGACCGCGACATCGTCGAGCTGCACAGCTGACGATGTCGCAATCGATGCACTCCCGCTGCGGGAGTGCGTTGCGGCGAACCGCAGGCGTCGACAGGGCGATCTTCAACGGATTTGCAGGACGAGCTTTCCCAGAGTGCGACGGCTCTCGAGACGCTCGTGGGCGCGC
>JBFJHN010000076.1:0-7602 GCA_041613275.1 Candidatus Krumholzibacteriia bacterium
GATCGATCAGGATCTGCAGCGTGCCAACGTCGGCGCACGATGGCGGCCGCTCCGGCGATTGACGGTAACGTCGCACCTCCAGCGTCGCTGGGGAACGACACGCGACACGGGTCTTCCCGAAGACCAGAAAACCCGCGAGCTCTTCACGGGCGCGCGCGTGGCCTACCAGCCTCTCACCGGTCTGACGCTGGACGTCTTGCGCGAGTACCGCAAGAGCCAGGTCGCTACGGGTGATCTGACCTCCGACTACATGCGCTTCGAAACACTGTACCGCCGCGCGGTGATACGTGGCGCAATGATGCAAACGGGGTACGCACAGACGGTCGACGTGAGCAGCCGCGGTGGCAGCGTCCCGAACAGCACCGCCTTTGTGAACGTCGACGCCGCCTTGAGGCGAGGGCTGCGCGGCCGAGCCGAAGTGCGCGCGCTGCGCTCGCCCACGGTTTCCTCCGGAACGCAATGGCGCAATCTCGTGCAGCTCAACACGCAGCCGACGCGAATCACGCGTCTCGACGTGCTCTGGCAGCGTGACGTGCTGCCGGAGATCGCGGGCGCCCAACAGCGCGATCGTCGCGTGGAGATCGTCGGAGGCTCCCAGGTCGGGGCGGCACAAGTCGTGGCTTCGTACCGAAGGCTCGACGGAGAAGGTCGCATCGAGCGCAGCGAAGACTTCTGGAGCTTGACGTCCTCGTGGCGAGTTTCCCAGCGCTCGACGCTGGGCATCAACGCCTCCACGCGCGAAACGCGGCTGCTGCAGACCTCGACCCAGCAAGACGTCGTCAGCGTCGACCTGACTTTCTGGCCCGCGGACCAATCCAAGGTGCGCACCAGCTGGCGTCGCACGAAGACGCGCGGGCGTCCACGTGACCTGTCGTGGAACGTCATTTTTTCGCAGACCTTTTGAAGGTGAGGCATGAGAAGCCCAAGCAACATCGAACGCTGCGCCAAGCGGGCTGTTCTAGCCGTGCTCGGCTTCGGCTTGGGATGTGCGGCGCCGGCCCAGTTCGTTCATCCGGACGCCGATCTGCCGTTCTACGAGACCGTGGGGATCGTTCCCTTCGAATCCGTGAATGCCGATCGTTTGGCGGGAGTCAAGGTGAGCAACGTGTTCTTCACGGAGCTGCTGCGGACCCGCTTCGCGGAAGTGAAGGAGCCCGGACAGTTCCAGGCCGCCATGTCGCGCGTGCGCGGCGGGACGCCCACGAACAAGCCATGGTCGTCGACGGATCTGGCCAAGCTGGGCGAGGAAGCCGGGGTGCAAGGCATCTTCACGGGAATCGTTCGCGACTACGAAATGGTGCGCGTCGGGCGCGAGTCGTTTCCACTGGTGTCGCTCGAAGTCCGACTGCTGGATGCCGCGACCGGACGCGTCGTGTGGAGCGCAAGCCACACGCGCCGCGGCGGTCCGACCATGCCGTTCACGGGGTGGCGTGAGATCCACACGCTGGGCGAGCTGACGACGCAGATGTGTCGGCAGCTGCTCGACTCGCTCGCGCAGGGGTGATTTCGATGTGCGCATGCAGAACAGGCGACACTTCGCGGCGCAATCTCGCCGCGGCTGTGCTGCTGTGCGCGGGCGTCCTGAGCGGGTACGCCCTCGGAGGATGCGCTCCGAGCCCGCGTGCGTACGAGGCCTCACCGCTTCCGCACGGAATGCGGATCGCGATTCTGCCGCTCGCCAACTACACCGCGAACCGCGAGGCACCCGACAAGATCGCGCCGATGCTGCTCTCGGAGCTCGCGCAGCGCGGCGGTTTGCACATCGTCGATCCGGGCGCGGTGGAAGCCGTCCTTGCACGCGAGCCCTGGCTGCTGTACGACCGCATCCCGCCGGACCTGGTCGAACGCTTCGGCGCCGAGCTGGGGGTCGACGCCCTCTTGGTGGGCTCGGTGCTCGGCTTCGGCTTCCGGCAATCGGAAGGCGAGCGCATCCCGCACGTGTCCATCGCGCTGCGTTTGGTCCGGACCGCAGACGGCACCGTGCTGTGGAGCGCCGCGCACAGCCGCGACGGCGCTGACCGCGAGTGGCTCTTCGGCTTGGGGCGCGTGGAGAGCCTCGAACAGCTGCTGGCACGTTCGATCGCCGAGATCGCGCTGGCGTTTCCAGCGACCACCACCGATGCCGAGAGCCAGGTCCCCGACGACGGGAAACGACAACCATTGCGCGCCGAAAGGGGAGCACGATGAAACGCTACGCACCATCGCTTCTGCCGGTCGTTTTCTTCGTGCTCTGCCTGTCGCCGTGCGCCGGGTGGGCGGACGACTCCGTGCCGGCGACCGACGAGTTGCGCTTCGTCGTGGAGATCGGCAATCGCATGTATCCGGACTGGAACGAGATCGTGAACGTGAAGATGCGCGAGACCTTCTATCTCGGAGACACGGAGTTCACCGCGCGCGTCGAGCGCTTCGTCCCCGACTTCCGGATTTCCGAAGGCGGCAACGTGCTGAGCCACTCGAACGAGCTGGACAACCCCGCGGTGCACGTCTTTGTGTACGGCGACAGCGCCGCCACCGACAGCACGTGGGCTTTCCAGAACTTCCCGCCCCATTTTTCGCCGCGTTCGTTCTTCATCTTTCGGTTGAAGACCGTCGAAGGGTACTTGCCCCCGGACAGTGCAGGCAGCAGCGTAGGAGAGGGCGGCGCGATCAAGAAGGAGGAGGACGGCGATGGCTGAGCGGCCGGTCCGGAGAGCGCACATCACGCGATGCAGCGCCGCCATGCTCGCGACGCTCCTCGTGGGCTTTGCCGCCGCGCCGGTTTTTGGCCGTCCGACGCGACCGTGCTACGACTGTCACAAAGAAGAAAAAGAGGCGTATCTCGCCAAGGAGAATCTGCACGAACCGCTGGCGAAACAGGAATGTGACGCCTGCCACCGACGGCACGGCTTTGCACAGAAGCTCGTCCTGCAAAAATCGTTTCCCGACCTGTGCGTCGAATGTCACCAGGACGTGAGCCCCGTCGAGGGGGCCGCGTCGTCGCATCTTGGGATCGAGGGGGTCACCTGCTCGGCGTGCCACGACCCGCACTCGTCCAACGAAACCTCGCTCCTGCGTGATGCGCAGGCCAAGACGTGCGCCACCTGCCACACGCGCATCGAAGCGGCGCTGGCGTCGGACAAGCCGCACGCGCCGTTCGCCGAGGGCCGCTGCGATGCCTGTCACTCTCCACACACCGCAGCCGAGCCCGGACTCTTGCTCGCTGCCGAAAGCGATTTGTGCGCCCGCTGCCACGGCCCCGTGACGGAGCTGCCGGAACTCCACTCGAGGTCGGAGGTGGCGGGCGCCTCCTGTTCGTCCTGCCACGATCCCCACGCGGGGTCGGGCGCCAGCCCGGCGACGTTCATCCACCAGCCCTACGCCGAGGCGTCGTGCGACGCCTGCCACGAGGACGTGCAGAACGATCCGACGGCGTTTGCCGCAGCCGAGAACGAGATGTGCTCGGCGTGCCACGACGTCGGGGCTGCGGAAGCGAAGCATCCCCACGCTCCTGCGGCAGAAGGCGAGTGCCTGGCGTGCCATGCGCCGCATGACGCGAAGCGAGCCGGTCTGCTTCGTGCGAGCGACGCGGAGCTGTGCATTGCCTGCCACTCGGATGTCCGTGATGAGACCACGATGGGGCGTGTGCACGCACCGTTCGCCGCCATGGCGTGCACGACGTGCCACGCGCCGCACGGCAGCGAGACCCAGGGCGTTCTGCGTGAACCCAGCCCCGGGCTCTGCCTGGGCTGCCATACCGACGTCGTCGACAAGGCTGAGGCGGTGGCCGTGCAGCACGCGCCGCTTTCCGGAGATTGTCTCGATTGCCACACGGGTCACGCGGCGAACCAGCCTCATCTGCTGGCCCAATCGGTCGAGAAGACCTGCACGCAGTGCCACGAGGACGTCGTGAGCGACGTCCCGCCTGTTTCGCACATGCCGTTCGACGCCGGAGATTGCGGCGCCTGCCACCGCGCGCACGGCAGCGAGCAGGACGCGTTGCTGGTCCGCTCGCAGTCGACGCTTTGCTTCAACTGCCACCGCGCACAGCTGGACGAGCGTCGCATGGAGTCGCAGCACCCTCCGTTCGCCGACGGCTCGTGCTCGACGTGCCACGTGTCGCACGCGGGGTCGGAGGGTGGCCTGTTGACGGCTCCCGCGGAGGAGCTGTGCGCCTCGTGCCACGGGGACGTGGCGCCGGACGCCTCACCGGTGGAGCTGCACGCGCCGTACGCCGATGGGGACTGCGCCGCATGTCACAGCCCGCACGCGAGCCCCACCGAAGGCGGTCTCCTTCGCGCCGAGAAGGATGCTCTGTGCTTCAACTGCCACACCGATCTGGGCGAACGCCTGAACGCCGGATACGTCCACCAGCCCGTCAAAGAGGGGAACTGCAGCACCTGCCACGATGCCCACCGCACGCGCGCCGAGGACGGGCGCGTGGCGCTGGTGCAGTCGTGCTCCTCGTGCCACGACACGGCGTCGGATGAGCTGCGTCGCACGCATCGCGAGTTTTCCATGCAGCCCGGCTCGTGCGGGCAGTGCCACGACCCGCACGGCGGAGCGACTGCAGCGCTCCTGCGTCCGTTTGCACACGAGCCCTTCGCGGAGGGCGACTGCTCGCTCTGTCACGAACCTCCCACTCCGGGCCGACCGGTTCGATTGGTGGCGGCGCAAGCGGACGTCTGCGGCGCCTGCCACGAGCTGCAGCCGCAGGCCGAGCCCGGTCACGTCTTGCACGCTCCCTACGAGAGCGGCGAGTGTTCGAGCTGTCACGCCGCACATGCGGCCGCCGATTCGACGTTGCTCCAGGCGCGCGGGCTCGCCGGTTGCACTTCGTGTCACGAAGACCTGGCCGAACGGATCGAGACGGCGTCCGCCGAGCATGTCCATGCTCCCGTGTCCGATGGCGAGTGTCAGACGTGCCACGCCGGGCATACGGGCATCGAGCCGGGTCTGCTGGTCCAGCCGGCAACCGCTCTCTGCGCAAGCTGTCACGCCGATGAGGTCGCTCGCAGTCAAGGTCCGCACGGGCACGCGCCCGCGCGCGAAGGTCGCTGTCTTGAATGCCACGACCCGCACGTCGGCGTCGACCGCGGGCTCGTGCCGCAGGCGCAGCGCGAGCTTTGCGCCCGGTGCCACGACGTCGAGGACGCAACCTTCGTGCAGAAGCACGGCGGCTACAAGGTGGGGGACGGAAGCTGCTCGGGTTGCCACGATCCGCACGGCAGCGGTGTTGCCAAGCTCGCCAATGCCTTCGAGCATGCTCCGTATGCGGGCGGAAGCTGCGACGCGTGTCACGACGGCGCGGATGCCATGGTCGCGCGCGGCGCCGAGCTTTGTATCACCTGTCACGACGGGCATGCAGCGGATCTGCAACAGCCCGTGACGCACGCCGCGGTGGTGCGCGGGGACGCGTGCTTGAGCTGTCATCAGCCCCACGCGGGGCGTAACGAAGCCCTGCTCCGTCGCGAGAGCACGGCGGAGACCTGCTTCGCCTGCCACGATCGGGGGGCCTTCGAAGCGAAGGTGCAGCACGAGGTGGCCGGAGACTGCGGCACCTGTCACGCGCCACACGGAAGCAAGAGCAAGGGCCTGCTGGTCGAGGCACAGGCGGCGCTGTGTGCCAACTGTCACGATGCCTCGGAGACGCACCTGCATCCGTACGGCGAGCCCGCGCGCGACCCGCGAAACGGGGATCCGTTGAGCTGCGCCTCGTGTCACGATCCGCACAGCAGTCCGCACGAGCAGCTGCTGACGCACGACAAGACGCGCGACCTGTGCATCCAGTGTCACCGCGGCCCGAACCTGCGCGTGCGCGGTCGCGGCACCGACTGAGCGCCCGCCGCCCCCGGCAGCCGTCGGTCACCGCCGGCCACCGCCGGCCACAGCCGGCCACACCGGCTCGCTCGACCGTGGCCGGCCGAGGCCGAACCCACGCGGCCGGCCGGGGCCACGATCTCCGAGGTTCCGCAGCCGGCCCTCCAACGGACCGGCGTAGTGCCTTCAGCGGTTCCATTTTCGACATCTCGTTGCCCCACTGTTCCCTTTCGACACGCTCTCGACGCGGCCGGCCGGGGCCACAGCAGCCAAGATGCAAAGCACATGATCACAACGACTTAGGGATTCATTTGGGATCGGAATCCGGCTTCGCCGGGCACGATCTTGGCTGACGAACCTTGGGTGCCTTTCTCAACGAACGGGAGTGCGCATGCTGCGCGGTTTCATGGACATCGTCTTTCGGACCTCGAGCACCGCGAGCGGGCTGGTGGCGGTGATTCTGGTGACCGGCAGCGCGGTGATGCTCATCGTGCTGATGGGGATCCAGATGACCGGCGACGAGCTGTCGCCGTATCTGGGCATCGTCACCTACATGGTCCTGCCGGCCGGCTTCATCGTGGGGCTTCTGCTCTTTGCGTATGCGCGTTGGAAGATGCGCCGTGCTGCGCTTGTGGGTGAGGCCGCACGGCTCGACCTGTCCAACCCCGATCACCGGCGCCGGCTCACCGTGGTCGTGGCGTTGACGCTGGTCAACATCGCGATTCTCGCTGTCAGCTCGTACCACGGCGTGCACTACATGGATTCGACCCAGTTCTGCGGCCAGGTGTGCCACACGGTCATGGAGCCCGAGTTCGCGGCGTACCAGAACTCGCCGCACGCCCGTGTGGGCTGCACCGACTGCCACATCGGCCCGGGTGCCAACTGGTTCGTGAAGTCCAAGCTCTCCGGATCACGCCAGGTTCTGGCCGTCGCGCTGGGAACCTATCCGAAACCGATCCCCACGCCGATCGAGAACCTGCGCCCGGCACGCGAAACCTGCGAGCAGTGCCACTGGCCCGAGAAGTTCCATGGCGATCGTCTGCAGGTGCTCTCGCGCTTCCAGGAGGACGAGGAGAACACCGAGCTGAAGACCGTCATGTTGCTCAAGGTCGGAGGCGGGAGCCTCGAGTCCGGGTTTGCGGAGGGCATCCACTGGCACATGAACATCGCCAACAAGATCGAGTATCGAGCCGACGAGCACCGTTCGACGATCTACTGGGTCCGTTCGGACGATTCCAACGGGAAGGTGCGCGAGTATTGGTACGACGGCGCCGACCTGGAGCGCGAAGAGATCCTGAAGCTTCCCGTGCGTCGGATGGATTGCATGGACTGCCACAACCGTCCGACCCATGCCTACGACCGGCCCGATCACGCGGTCGACGATCTCTTCAAGGCAGGACGCCTGCCGCGCGACCTGCCGTATCTCAAACGCGAAGCGATGAGCCTGCTCCAGGCCGAGTACGAATCGAAGGAAGCAGGGCTCACGGCTTTCGAGCGTTCGCTGCTCGACTTCTATGCGAGCGAATACCCGGAGATCGCGGCCGCGCGCGGAGACGACATCCGTGGCGCCGCTGCCGCCGTGCGCGCAATCTACGACCGAAACATCTTCCCCAAAATGAAGGTCACGTGGGGGACCTACCCCAATCACATCGACCACTGGGATGATGCGGGCTGCTTCCGTTGCCATGACGAGAGCCACAGCACGGACGACGGCATCACGATCAGCCAGGATTGTTCCAGCTGTCACGTCTTGTTGGCTTTCGAAGAAGAAGATCCTGAGGTGCTGCACGTTCTGGTCGGGGAGAA
>JBFJHN010000077.1:0-7579 GCA_041613275.1 Candidatus Krumholzibacteriia bacterium
ATCTGGTCGAGCAGTACGGCGAGCCGGGGCTAATCATTACATTCGAAGAGTTTCCCAAGCAGCTGTACGCCGACGCGCTGCAGTTCGGGATGGACCTCAAACGCCAGGAGCGCGACGGCAAGCTGCGCATCGTGTGGACGCCGCCGGAGCGTATTCTCGGCAACTTCACCGGACGCATCGACTTGGTCGATCGCATCGTCGAGGAGATGCACGTACGCCGCCTGGTCATCGACAGCATCACGCACTTCAAACGCGTGGCGACCGACGAAACCAAGCTGCGCGAGATCTTGGGCTGCATCCTGAACAACCTGAAGATCAAGGGCGTGAACGCCATTCTGGTGAAGGAGCTCGAGCGCATGGACTCGGAGACGATCGCGTTCGAGGAGTATCTTGTCGACGCGTCCCTGCGTCTGTACGAGCTGCCGAGCCCCGGAGGCGGCGAGAACGTACGCACCATCGAGGTGCGAAAAACGCGCGGGCAGCCGCACGTTTCCGGACGCCATCCGTTCCAGCTGGATCGCGGCGTGCGCATCTATCCACGCCTGCGCCCCGCCGACATCGAAGACCAGTTCCCCGACGTTTCGACGGCCGAGCGCACGCGCGTCCCGATCGGCGCCGACGGCATGGACACGCTCCTCGCGGGAGGGCTGTGGAGCGGCTCGCTGAACCTGGTGTCCGGACAGCCGGGGACCGGGAAGTCGGTCGTCGCCTACCACTTCTTGGACTCCGGGCTGCAAAGCAGCGAGAGCTGCATGCTGCTCAGCATCAAGAGCCCGCGCGACGAGATCCTCGCCCAAGCGCAGAGCCTGCACATGGACTGGGGACCGGCGTGCGACGCCGGCACGCTGGAGATCCTGCACCATCCTCCGGTGGGCTTGTGTGTGGAGGAGATGCTCGATTCACTGGTGCACGCCATCTTGAAGCAGCGCCCGACACGCCTGGTGCTCGACAGCATCGACGACCTTTGGTCCGCGGTGAAGGATGCCGACCGCGTGCGTGACTATATTGTTGTGCTCACCACGCTCTTCCGTGCGTCCGGAACCACGTCGATCCTGTTGAACCAGGTGCGTCATCTCGAGGGCGACCATACGGGCGACGTGGACGACTACGCCTACCTGGCCAACACGGTTGTGCGGCTGCGCGTCGACCGCACGGACGAGGACATCACGCGACACATGTGGGTCGAGAAGCACGCCGGGAGCAACCACCCGAAGAAGGTGTGCGCCTACGACATCGACGAGAACGGCGTCCACGTGCGCCTGGACGAGATCCAAACGCACACCGGCGGACATGGAGACCCGCACGCGGGATGACGCAGTGCCGTGTGTCATTCGCCCCGCGTGTTCTGCAGCGTCCCCGATCGCGGAGCGTAAAGGCTCCAGACGGCGAAAAAAACGGCGCATGGGGCTCAAGTTTCGTGATCGAAACGCGATGGACTGGGAGAACAGGGTATCCCGTACGCGGGCGTCGTTCAGGGCGCGGCAAGGGATCCAGGCAGGGGAACCGAATCTGGCTGGCCTAGGACAGGCCGGGGAACCAGGACAGGAAGTCGAAAGGGGTCGACGAGATGGCGGGTCCTGATCTCTCACGGATCAACACCAACATCGCTGCTCTGAACGCCTTGAAAGCGTTACGAGACGCGAACCAACAGGTCGCAGTTCGACAGCTTCGGCTCGCGACGGGCAAGCGCATCAACAACCCGGGCGACGATCCCGCAGGTTTGGTGTTCGCGAAGACCCTGGAATCGCGTGTGCGAGGCATGTCGGTTGCGCGAGACAACGTCGGCGACGTCAGCAACCTGATCGCCACGGCCGAAGGTGGTCTGCAGAACCTCGAGGAGCTTCTGCTGATCATGAAGGAGAAGATCCTGCAGGCCGCGAACGATACGCTGGGCTCCGAGGAGCGCGCGGCGGTCGAGAGCCAGCTGGACGAGCTGGCGGCTGAGATCAACGACATCGTGGACACCACCACGTTCGGTGGTCAGGTCATGCTGGACGGCTCGTTCACGGGCCGGCAGTTCCAGGTGGGACAGGCCGCGACCGATACGCTGTCGTTCGGCATCACGCAGAACCACACTGCGACCGGTCTTTCGGTTGCGGACGCCGATCTGGTGGTCACGGATACGGCCAGCGCCTCGACAGCGCTGTCGAACGTCAACGCGGCCATCACGACGGTCAACACCAGTCTGCAGACCCTTGGGTCGACGCAGATGCGTGTCGGCATCAAAGAGGCCAACCTCTCGGTGTCGATCAACAACATGTTGGCGTCGCACAACCGCATCATGAACGCCGACATGGCGAACGAGCAGATGGAGCTCGTGAAGTTCACGCTGCTGCAGCAGTCGGCCACGGCCATGCTGGCCCAGGCCAACTTCGCGCCGCAGAGCGTCATGCAGCTCATCAGCGGTTAATCCGGTTGAGGGGCGTGCGGGGGCTCAAGGTCCCCGCACGGACCTTCACCTGAAAAGTGCCAAGAAGGGTGAACATGAACGAAACGACGCGGCAACAGGCGCACGAAGCCATCGAGACCTACGCGGCCAACCAGATCGAAGGCGCCTCGGCAGGTCAGCTCCTGCTCCTCACCTACGACTTCGTGCTCAAGCAGCTGCGAGCGAAGGACATGATGGCCGCCAAGCGCGGCGTCGTCGAGCTCATGAGCGCGTTGAACATGGATCACCTCGATGCGGCCGGGCCGCTGTTCCGGATCTACGAGTATCTGCTGGACATCGTTCGCAAGGAGCAGTTCGACGAGGCTCTGGAGCTGGTCGGCGAGCTGCGCGACACGTGGCAGCGGGTGATCGAAGACGTCGAGTCCCAGATTCTGGAAAGTGCGGGGACAACCGAAGCATGAGAATCGATGAGGCTCCGATCCAGTCGCAAGAGCTCGCGCAGTTCCTGAACACCTTCATGACGCGCTCGAATCAACGCTTGCAGCGCGTGGAGGAACAGAAGGACCTGTTGCAGCTGCGCACGTCGATCCTGACCGACATGCGTGTGAAGCTGTCGAAGCTCGAGCGTCTCGCGGACGACCTCAAGCAGACCGGTTCTCTGTCGTACTTCCGCTCCAAGAACGCTCTCTCCAGCGACGAGTCGGTGGTGAGCGCCGTGGTGACGAGCGCGGCGGTCCCCGTGTCGCACACGATCCACGTCGATCAGATTGCGCGCGCACACTCGGTCATCTCGGGCCGCTACAGCGAGTCCGGAACCGAGATCAGCAGCGCGCACTCGGGCACGAAGAGCTTCAAGATCAGCGTTGACGGCACCGACTACGACGTCTCGGTCGACATCCAGGCGGGTGCCACCAACGACGAAGCCCTGGACGCCGTGGCCCAGGCCATCAACGCGGTGACGGCGTTGCCGGCGCGCGCCACCAACGTCGCCGACACCGACACCACGCGCAAGCTGTCCATCACCAGCGCGGCGACCGGCACCGCCAACAAGATGACCTTCACCGACACCGACGGTCTGCTGGCCGCCCTCGGCGTGACGAACAACGCCGCGGCCACGGACAGCATAGGCGGCTACGTCTACGCCGACCTCGGCGGCAACGAGCTCGACGCCATCTTTACGCTGGACGGCGTGAAGGTCGTACGGTCGTCGAACACGTTGGATGACGTCCTGGCCGGCACGACGATTCAGCTCCATACACAGCAGCTCTCGACCGACGCCGACGTGACGCTGGACGTGTCGCTGGACGTGGACGCGGTGAAGGAAAAGCTCGAGGAGTTTCTGGAGGCCTACAACGACGTGCGGGCGTTCCTGCACGCCAAGACCAACGTGAACCCCGATACGTTCGAACGCGGCGAGCTGGCCAGCAACTTCACCTATCGCGGCTTGCTGGCCGACGTACGCGGTGTGGTCAACGGCACCGTGACCCAGAACGTCGATCCGACGATGTTTTCGCTGCAGCAGATCGGCGTGCGCATCAGCTCGTCCGGCGCGGCGACGCTGTCGGACACCACGCAGTTCGAAGAGGCGCTGGCGCAGAACCTCGATGCCGTCGAAGGCCTGTTCACCGCAGAGGACGGCATCTCGGAGCAGCTGAACGAACTGCTCACGCCGTATCTCGACAGCAACGAGAACGGCAACCCGAGCATCATCAACGCCAGCAAGCAGTCGCTCGAGCGCCAGATGGAATCCATCGACGATCGTATCGACCGCCTCGAGTTTCTCCAGGAGCTCGAGCGCGAGCGACTCATCCAGCAGTACGGGGCGATCCAGGAGGCACAGGCAGCCACGGCGGGCTTGTTCACCATGATCAACGCCATCAGCGGGCGCCTGTGACGGGTGGAGAAGAGGTGAGTGCGTTGAAAATCGATCCCAGCAAGCTCGGTATCCGGCCGCAGGGGACGGACGAGACGGCGAAGCGCGGGACGAAGTCGGAGAAGACGACTCAAGAGCCCACGCAGCGCGATCGCGATTCGATCGAGATCTCGCGCGCAGCCGTCGACCTGAACAGCGCCGATGCCAGCGCCAAGCTGGTGCGGAGCACGAAGCCGGATATTCCCATCGACGTGGGGCTGCCCGACGACCGCTCCGACACGGACGCCAGTGCCGAACGCCTGGCTCAGGTACGCGCGCTGTTGGATTCCGGTTTCTACGACGAGCCGGAAGTTCTGCGCTCGGTGGCGCAGAGAATCCTCGCCGCGCTGACCTGATCCTCGAGCGCCTCCCCGAACTTCTCGGCGCGGCGCTCCAGGCGACACGTTTGGCGACGTTCGTGCATGCAATCGGGTGTTCGCGCATGCTTCGAGCACGCATCGTGTACGTGTTGGAGCGCTCCCGCATGCGTTGAACGACGCACGTCGAGGTTGACCCATGATCACACTCACCCAGCTGGGCGGACGCAAGATCGTCGTCAACGCCGACATGGTGGAACGGCTGGAGGCCGTCCCCGACACGATCGTCACTCTCTCCAGCGGCAAGTACGTCATCGTGCGCGAGCCCGTGTCGGAAGTTGCCGCCAAAGTGGAAAACTACATCCGTCGGAGTCGTGCGGGGAGCTTGGGACAAGGGTGACGCGGTAACGCGTCCAGGGAGACGACGAGCAGATGGATCTGTCAACGATCGTCGGAATCGGTTCGGGTGCTGCGCTCCTGCTGATCTCCATCCTGATGGGCGGCAGCCTCGGGTCGTTCATCAACATTCCTTCCATGATGATCGTCATGGGCGGCACCGCCGCAGCCACGCTCATCAACTTTCCGCTGTCGGACTTCTTGAGCGTCCTCAAGGTGGTCAAGAACGCCTTCATGAACAAATCGGCTACGCCCGAGGAGATCATCAAGACGCTCGTCGGCTACGCCGAGACCGCGCGCAAGGACGGTCTGCTGGCGCTGGAGGGAGAGGTCAAGGATGCCAACGATCCGTTCCTGAAGGCGGGCATGGAGCTGGCCATCGACGGCATGGACCTCGAGCGCATCGACGCTCTCATGAGCATGGAGCTGGAGCTGCTGACCGAGCGCCACCGGCGCGGTCAGGACATGTTCAAGCAGATGGCGAAGTACGCGCCCGCGTTCGGCATGATGGGGACGCTCATCGGTCTGATCCAGATGCTCAAGAACGTCAACGATCCGTCGTCGATCGGCCCGGGCATGGCCGTGGCGCTGCTGACGACCTTCTACGGCACGCTCGTCGCCAACCTCATCTGCCTGCCGCTTGCCGGCAAGCTGGAGACGATCTCCGAGAACGAGGTACTGGTGAAGGCGCTGATCTTGGAGGGCATCAAGGGCATCCAGACGGGCGACAGTCCGCGCCTGGTGGAACGCAAGCTCGTCACCTTCCTGCCCCCGGCGGCGCGCGCCGAGCTCGTGAGCAACTGATCGGGTCGAGCCGCGACTCGATCGACCCGACGCCGGCGATGGACCGCCGGACCTCGCGCGAAGGAACGCCAACGCCATGGCCAAACAACGCGAACAACAGGAAGAACCGGCATCGTGGTTGGCGACGTTCGCCGACCTCGCGACGCTGCTCTTCACCTTCTATTGCCTGATCTACGCTTCGTGCACCTACCGGCCCGGCCAGTGGGAGACGGCGAACAGTGCGCTGGAGCGCGCGTTCTCCGTTCTCCGGGGCAACTCGAGCTCGAGCCTCGTAGACGCGGTGGGCGACGGCGCGCTGCCCGCAAGCAGCGCCATCGTCGCCACGCTGCAGACGGGCGTGGGGCTGTCGTCGTCGGCGCGGCGGCAGATCGACGAAAAGGCCGCGACGCTCGAAGAGATGGCCGAGCAGCATCAGATCGGCGATCAGGTTCAGGTCGAGACCAGCCAGACCGGTTTCATCGTGCGCATGACCAATCCCGTGGCCTTCCAGCTGGGAAGCGCCAACCTCACGCCCGAGAGCGTCGAGTTCCTCGACATCGTTGCCGAGATGATTCGCATCGGGCCGGCCGAGGTCTCGGTCGAAGGTCATACGTGCAACCTGCCTGCGAGCGGCGGCCCGTACGCCTCGAACTGGGAGCTCTCCGGAGCGCGCGCGGCGCGCGTCGTGCGCTACCTGCAGGAGCAGGGTTTGGAGAACGCGCGACTGGCCGCGAAGTCGTTCGGCGAGTACGAACCGCTGGTTCCGAACCGCGATGAAGAGGCCCGGCGCATCAACCGCCGTGTCGAGATCCGCGTCTCGTTCGTGCAGCCGGTGGCGCCGCCGGAAGATGACGCCGCGCCCGACGACGAGACCCGAGGCTGAGAAGAACCGGAGCGGTTGCGATGGGTGCCAAGAAGAGAGTCCGGATGAAGGCGGCCGACGAGTCGTTCGAGATGACTTTCATTGCGCTGATGCTGCTGCTCCTGTGCTTCATGGTCATCATGGTTTCGCTGGCGCAGCTCGAAGGCAACCGCTTCCGCAAGGCCATCGGCTCGGTGCGCGGCGCGCTGTCCATGCTGAGCAACGTCTCGGCGTCGAGCATGATCCAGGACCAGGGTGCCGGCATGCTGCCCGCCGACGGCTCGCCTCCCGGCGCCGAGGAGGTTCTGCGCGAGATCGGTCAGGTGCTCAAGGGACACGTGGGCGACGAGTGGGACGATTGGGTGGTGCTCGAGTTCGAAGAGCCGGTGCTGCGCATGACGCTTGGCAACATCAACGTGTTCGAGCTCGGTGGAGCGCGCTTGCGGCCCGACTCGGGCGACATCCTCGACGCGCTGGTCGAGTTCATCCGCCTGTGGGAAGGTGAGGTTCAGGTGGTCGGACACACGTGCGACCTTCCCATCCACACGACCGACTTCGCCTCCAACTGGGAGCTGTCCGTGGCGCGCGCCGTGACGGTGGCCAACTATCTCGATGCAGGAGGCGTGGACGGGGATCGCATCGTGGCCGTAGGCGTTGCCGATAGCGATCCGCTCGTTCCCAACGAGAACGAGGAGAACCGCACGCGCAACCGTAGGATTCAGATCATTCTGGACACGCCACGCCCCGTGGAAGCGCCGGCGCCCGAGCCGGCCGGCGACGTCGCGCCGCCGGGCCGCTCGTGAGGCCTGGCTCAACGCGCAGGGCCGGATCCTGCAGGACCCGGCCCCGTTTCGTGGGATGCGTGGACAGGACGTCGCCTGAGCTCAGTTGCCCGTCAATGCCGCGACCACGGAAGGTGG
>JBFJHN010000078.1:0-7548 GCA_041613275.1 Candidatus Krumholzibacteriia bacterium
CGACATCATGATTGTAGCGTCTGCATGCCACGGCGTGTGGCGGCCAGCAGGGTCCCAAGCAGGAAGTACAAGGCGATCGTGACTTCGACGTCGCCGAAATTCCACTCGAACAGACCCATGACCTGAAAGCCCCAGAAGCTGCCCCAAGCGCCAATCGCGAGCGCGTGCATCTCCGTCCGACCGCGGCCGGCGGCTGCAGACCTCCAGACGATGCGCCCGAAGCTCAGCATGAGCCAGCCGAAGGCCACGATGCCCAGCAGCCCCATGCTGGCCAGCACGTGCATCCAGTTGTTGTGCAGGTGGCCGTAGACGTGTTTTGCCGTGGGAGCGTGCTCACGGTACAGCGGCTGCAGGTCGCCCAGACCGACGCCCGTCCAGGGGTTGCTCTGCCACATCGCCCAACCGGCCTTCCACGCTTCGAAGCGATCGGCCGTCGCATGGTGCTTCAGATCGAAGCTTTGCACCGCGCGCGAGCGAATCTCGGCCGGCGCCATCACGAACGCGACGGCGAGGACCACCGGCACGAGCCACAGCAACCGCGCCCGCACGCGCGCCACGAGGGCGCAGGCGGCCACGATGACCCCCAGCCAGGCGCTGCGTGTCTGGGTCAGCAGCAGCGCGAGCCCCAGGACTGCGGTGCATGCGCCGTAGGCGATCGCCCAGCGGCGCGCGGCGCCGAAGGTTGCCGCTGCAGCCAACGGCAAGGCCAGCAGCAACAGACCCGACCAGGTCATGTAATGCGTCGTCGTTCGGAGGCGCGCCTGTTCCGCATTCAGCAACCAGGCGCGTTCCTGCCACACGAACCACGCGCCGCTCACAAGCGCGGTGACGCCTGCCGCGAACACGAACAGCCGCAGCGCCGTGCGCGCGCGCGCACCGGACGACAACGCAACCGCGGCGAGATGCACGAGCGGAATGAGGGCCAGCTTTTTGAGCGGCACGACGCTCGACGCCGACGGTTGCGCGAAGGCGGCTGCGGCGCAGGCCGCGACGATCCAAGCCAGAAACGCAGCATCGGCGGGTGTGCGCGAGAGGAGCCAGCGGCGCTGCAGCAGTCCGAACGCGAGCGCGAAGCCCGCGGCGATGCCGATGGCGATGTGGACGCCGGCCACCGTCCAGGTGAGCGTGAGCGGCACGGCATAGAGCATGCCGACACATGCGATCTCGAGCGCGCGCCCCCAGCGCAGGCGCGTCAGGTTCGTCACCCCGCCGGATGCGCGCGGATCGCGGGCGGCTTCGGACGCAGGCGAACTCACGCAGCTCCTCTCCAACACGTCAACGGGCCGCGCCACGCCGGCGCGGCCCGTGTCGTCCGCTCACGCGGTCGCCGGGAGTCTACTTCACCAGAACGAGCTTGCGTGATTCCAGGGCTACGGCGTCGACGACGAGGCGTGCGAAGTACGTTCCGGTGCCAACACGCGCGCCGCTTTGGTCCGTGCCGTCCCAGACCGCGCGATACTGCCCCGGCGCCACCGGGCCGGACGCGAGCGTCTTGACCCGCCGCCCCGTGACGTCGAATACCGCCAGATCGACGCTGCGTGCAGCGTCCGAACCCGCGCGCGCGCCCACCGCGTAGGGAAGTGCCGTCACCGGATTGAACGGATTCGGGAAGTTGCGCCCGAGCCGGCTGTGCGAGGGCGGCACGACGCGCGCGCTGGTGGGATCGTCCAGCTGGAACAGCGGGCTCCAGTCGCCGGCGTCGCCGTCGGCGTCGACGCCGCGGACGCGATACAGATGCGGATCGTTGTTGGCGGGCACGAACGTGTAGGTCGTCGATCCGTGGCCGGTGACCAGCATGTCCATGTCGTCGAAAGAAGGCACCGGCCCGAAGTCGTCAATGTACAGGCCTTCCTCGAGGACCGCGGCGTCCGTCGAGTAGCGCACGCGCAGGAGGATCTCCTCGCCGATGAAGTCGCTGAGCGAGAACGTCCCCTGCACCCAAACGGGCGGGTCCACGCCTCCGCTCATGCCGGTGATCCCGTGACCCGTGTTGTTGCCGTTGGGGTTGGTGTCCGTGGTGATGTCACCTTGGATCGATTGCCAGGTGAGACCCTGGTCCGCGCTGACCTCGACGAAGCCGTAGTCCCAGTCGAGCTCGATGTCGTACCACATCCAGGCGCTGAACGTGTCGTTGCCGGGTGTGACGCGCCAGGGCGACATCAGCTCGATTGTTGCGCTCGAGTTGTTGGACATACCGCCGTAGTAGCTGTTCGAGCCCATGTGGGCGCGCGCGTTCGAGCTGGCAAAGCCGCCCGCGAGCGCGAGATACGGCGAGGCGCTCTCGACGTCGATCGACGGCGCAAAGCCCGGGTTGCGCAGGTACTGCACGTCGTACGCCACCGCCGGGTTGGCGTCGCCGGGAACGTTGTCCGACCAGCTCAAGATCAGCTCGCCGGCGCCGGTGCCGCCGGCGGACTCGATCGTCGGCGCAATGGGGCCGAGCACGCTCGCCGGGTTTGCGGCGAGCTCCAGAGCCAGCATGTTCATGGGTAGAAGCGCGTCGAAGTACGGCTGGATGAACGTGTCGGCGGGCCCGAAGCCGCCCTCGGCCGAGGTCCCGACCTCCGGCGTGAAGGCGTACACGGGAGCGTGGCTCGCATCGCCCCAGCCCCAGTCGTCGGCCTCACCATTGACGAGATAGATGGCCCCCGTCGCCACATTGCCCGCCAGGTAACCGTTGGCGGCCGTCATCCGCTCGCCCATTTCTTTGAAGATGGCGTGATCCGTCGTGTAACCGGGGTAGTAGCCCCAGGGATAGAGCAGCAGGTTGCCGTAGCTGTGGTAGCTGAACCAGATGACGAACTGGCGGCTGTTGACGAAGTCGCGCACCGCCTGTGTTTCGGGCTCCGAGAACGGGCCCGTCCCACGATAGACGTTCGACCCCGTGTTACCCGAAGAGCCGACATCGTCGAGCCCCCACTGATAGCCATAGTTGCGATTCAAGTCGACGCCGAACGTGCCGTCGCCGTTGTCTCTCCGGTTCTTGCGCCACCACGTCCACCAGTCTCCCGAATGGTTGTTCTCCACGTAGACGTAGCCGTCCGGGTTGATGCACGGGGCAATCCAGATCTCGCGCCCGTCCACCATGGACGTCACGTCCGCGTCCGACCCGTAGCTGTTCAGCAGGTGCTCGGCGAACTTGAGCGGCTGCTCGACGGACATGAGCTCGCGTGCATGGTGGCAGCCCATGATGAGCACCTCGGGCTCGCTCTCGTCGGTGCCCACGTTGTCGGAGATCTTGATCACCGGGATGTCGCGGCCCTCGAGGCTCTGCCCGATCACCGACACCTCGGCCAGCGTCGGGTAGGTCGACTCGAGACCGTTCAAAACGTTGACGACGTCGGTGTACGTGCGATAGCCGGCGTGAATGCCGCTGAAGGCCGCAATCGAGGGCTGGTCGGGTGTGCGCGCAGCCTGCAGCAGGCGCGGCGTCACACCATGCATGCCGAGCACCGCGCGCTGCGACGGCGTCGCCGCCACGTGCAGAACGTTGTCGCGGGTACGCGCGACGATGTCGATTCCGGCCTCGATGAGATCCTGCATCTGCCGAGGTCCCTTGTACGGAACCTCATACAAAGAGCTCTGCGCGAACGAACGCGTCGCGGCCACCAGGCTCGACGCCACGGCGAGGGCGAGCGCGAATCGGATTCCTCGGGTCACGGGTGACGTCCTCCTGATGTTGCGTGGGAGCAGCGCGAGAGCGACCACGGGGCATGCCCGTGCACGATGCAACCGGGAGCGGTCTCGAAGACGACCGACCCGTCCTGGTGAAGGGGTCCTTCCAATTCTAACGCTCGTGCGCGCGAGGGCAAGTCATGAAACCCCGGCCGTGTGAGGGACGCTCCCCGCGCGCGTTTCTCATCCGAGGTCGATCCGGCCGTCCAGCGCCCAGCGCGCCGTCCATCTGTGGTACAACTCGTTTCGTCCTCGCTCGTCCTCCGTCCCACCCCGGACTGACCCCAAGCTCCGCTCGAGGGAGAGCCACATCCGCTTCACGTTCGTCTGGGGGAAATCCGTGAAGAGACTGCGCCGTCTGCCCCGCTCCAACGCGCGTCGCGCGCTGCACGCGCTCGGGATCCTGGCGCTCCTGGGCGCGGCCGACGCGTCCGGCGCGAGCTCGAGCGCGTCGCAAGCTGGCGCGGAGACCTCGCGACACAAGGTGGACCGCGCCGTGCTGGAAGCGAGCGCTCGCGGTGAAGCCGATTTCCTCGTCGTCCTACGGGATCAGGCGGACTTGAGCGCAGCCCGGCACATACGCGTCAAGCAGGATCGGGGCCGCTGGGTGTATGAAACGCTGCGTGCGCTCGCCATGCGCACGCAGGGCGACCTCGTGGGCGCGTTGCACGCGCTCGGGGTGGAGCATCGTGCCTTCTGGGTCGTCAACATGGTTCAGGTGCGCGGCGATCGTGCCGTCGTCGAGCGGCTCGCCGGCGCGCCCGAGGTGGCGCGCATCGTGGCGGACGCCACGCTGCAGCGCAATCCACCGCGCATCGACAGCGCACCCCCGGGTGCCGCTCCCGACCTCGCAGCCCCGACCAGGAACGCGGCGCCCGATCCACCGCGCGTTGCGACCGTCGAGTGGAACGTCCAGAACGTGAACGCACCCGCGGTGTGGGCACAGGGAATCACAGGCCGGGGTGCGGTCGTCGGCGGCATGGATACCGGCTACGAGTGGGACCATCCGGCACTGCGCCCGCAGTACCGCGGTGCACAACGGGGCGTGGTCCAGCACGACTACAACTGGCACGACGCCATCCACAGCGGCGGACCGCTGCACTGTCCATCGGATTCGCCCGAGCCGTGTGACGGCGACCTGTCGGGACACGGCACGCACACGATGGGCACCGCCGTCGGCGACGACGGTCGGGGCAATCAGATCGGTGTCGCACCCGACGCGCTGTGGATCGGCTGCCGCTGTTGGGAGCAACGTTTTCGCACCCGCTTGAGCTACGTGACCGAGTGTCTCGAGTGGTTCATCGCACCGACCACGGTTCAGGGTATGAACGCCGACCCCGCGATGGCGCCGCACGCGATCACCAACTCCTGGGTGTGCGACCCCGCCGAGGGCTGTACCGACCCCAATGTTCTCTTGCAAGTGGTCGAGAACGTGCGCGCCGCAGGCATCGTCGTCGTGGCCGGCGCGGGCAACGACGGACCGGAGTGCACGACGGTGGTGTATCCGCCGGCGATCTACGGCGCGTCGTTCTCGGTAGGCGCCACGACGAGCACCGACGCCATCGCCGTCTTCAGCAGTCGCGGTCCGGTTCTGGTCGACGGCAGCGCTCGCATGAAGCCGGACATCAGCGCTCCGGGTCAGAACGTGCGCTCGAGCATTCCGGGCGGCGGCTTCCAGGGTGGTTGGAACGGCACGAGCATGGCCACACCGCACGTGTCGGGTGCGGTGGCGCTGCTCGTCTCGGCCGTGCCGGCGCTGGCCGGCCAGGTCGAGGAGATCGAGGACATCCTGCGGACCTCGGCGGTGCCGCTGACCACCGCGGAGGGCTGCGGTGGCGATTCCGAGTTCGCCGTGCCCAATAACACGTTCGGCCATGGCAGACTGGACGTGTGGGCGGCGTATCAAGAGGCGCTGGCGCGGCAGACGGCCGTCGACGACCCCGAGACGCAACCCACCCCCGATGCCAATCCGCTCCCGAGCGTTTCGCGCCTGCTTCCCAATCGTCCCAATCCGTTCAACCCGGGCACGCGCATCGCCTTCGAAGTTGCGGCGCCCGCGTTCGTCACGCTCGACGTACACGACGTCGCCGGGCGCAGGGTTCGCCGGCTGCTCGCGCGTGCGCACGCACCCGGCCGCCACGAGTTCGTTTGGGATGGACGCAATGCGGCAGGGAACCACGTAGCCTCGGGGATCTATGTCATCCGGTTCGAAGCCGACCGCATTTCGCAGTCACGCCGCATCGTGCTGTTGCGCTAGCGCTTGATGAAATCGGCGACCGCGTCGAGCCAGGCGTCGCTTCCCTCGAGCGGCCGAGCGCGCCTTGCCGCCAGCGAGTGATCCCCGCCTTCGACCCGGTACAGCGTGGCGCCGCGCAGCTTTTTCACCACCGGCTGCAACAAATCCATCTTGGCCAACGCATCGCGTGTTCCGGAAACGAAGAGCTGCGGCACGCGCACCTGGGACAGGTGTGCGGTGCGGAGCTTGTCCGTGCGTCCGGGCGGGTGCAGCGGATACCCCAGGTAGACGGCGCCGGCAAGCGGGGGCGCGTCGTCTTCGGCGAGCAGCATCGACATCATGCGCCCCCCCATCGATTTGCCGCCGACGAAGACCGGCGGCTTCGCACGCCGCGTCTTCGGCAACCACGAGATCGCCAGATCCACGATCGCCCGGCACGTCTCCAGGAGCACCGCGGGCCGATCGGGCGGGTACGACCTCGGCCGCCGGTCGCGCACGCTGCGCTCCATGTACGGGAAGTGGAAGCGCACAACGCACACGCCGCGCGCGTCCAGCCCCTCGGCGACGGCTTGCATGAACGCGCTCGTGTACGGCGCGCCCGCGCCATGACCGCAGACGTAGAGCGGTCGCCGTGCCGGGGCGCCGTTTCGCACCCAGGTGACGCGATCGGAGGCGGTCTCGAGCTCTCCGGATTCGACCTTCGCGCGAGCGGTCACGGCGCGCCCTCCTTCGCTGCGATCGCGTGGTCTCGAGTGGCGAGCGCTCCCGCTGCGGGTGGAGCGCCTTAGCGCTCTCACATTCCGGGGCCGCTTTCGTTGCCGAGGCTCATCGCACCGCTCAGGAAGGCGGCGCCGAAAGCAATCAGCGCGACGGCACCCAGCGTCAGAACGATTTGGACGATGCGCCGCTTGCCTTCGTCGGGAACGCGCGGGCCGATGACGAGGAAGCCCAGGATCAAATCGAACAGCCCGGCGATCAAGAACGCAATCCCCACGATTTGACCGGTGGTCATGACGTCTCCTTCGAACGCGTCGTCGTGGCGCCGCGGCGGCACAGTGCTCGACCGCCCACGAAGGCGCGGCATCGTTGCTCTACTTCGCGTCTTCGTCCTCGCGCTCGTCACGCACGAACGCCGAGAAGATCCAGGTGAGGACCGTGATCAAGACGGAGCCCAGAATGGCGTTGCCCCAACCGTCGACGAAGAACGGGAACCCGAGCCACTGGGACACCGCGCTTGCGAGCAGCAGCATCGCTGCGTTGATCACGAAGAGGTACAGGCCGAACGTCAGCAGAATCAAGGGGCAGGTGAGCAAGGTGAGGATGGGTTTGACCAGGACGTTGGCCAGCCCGAGCGTGGCGGCGGCGACCAACGCGGTCCACGCGCCCTCCGCGCCGCGCCCGACGTGGATGCCGGGCAGCAGCCACGCGACCGCGGCGATCGCGGCCGCCGAGATGAACCATCGCAGCATCCACTTGGCCATGCGTGTGCCTCAGGAAGCGGGAGCGGCGTCTGCCTGCGGGACGATCTCGACGTCGACCGTGGTTTCGCCTTCGGAACGCGCGATGATGGCGGCGCCGCAGGAATCGGACAGGACGTTGATCGCCGTGCGCATCATGTCGAGCGGGCGATCGATGGC
>JBFJHN010000079.1:0-7543 GCA_041613275.1 Candidatus Krumholzibacteriia bacterium
CGGTGACGCCGGCCTCGAACGCCGAGGTGTCCAGCTTCAGCAGCTGCGAGACGACGTCGCTGCCGCCGCCCAGATCGCACAGGTGCGTTCGCGCCTCGATGGCGGCACGCGTGATGTCGAGGCTGTACCACGGGCTCAGCGCGTTCAGGCAGGCGTCGTAGGGGGAGAGGAGCTCGGAGGTGAGCTGCGCGTCGTCCAGCTCGACGTGGTGCAGGAAGACGCGACGGTCCCCGAGGCGCGTGTGAAGCGTCTCCAAAGACTCGGAGTCGAGATCCGCGATCCCAACCTGCTCCACTTCGGGATTCCGGAGCAGGTCGAAGGCCGCGGCGCCTCCCTGCTTCCCGGCGCCGAGCACCAGGATCTTCATCGCTTCTCCCCGCGCTCCCACCCAGGCCGACCCGTCTGTGGACGGGTGCTTCGAGCGGCTGCTATAATAGCCGACATCGGAGCCACCGCACGACTTCTGTGCCGATCACCGGTCGTCGTCCTTTCCGGGAGTTCGTCATGAGCGTGTCCAGGGACGCGTGGTTTGCCCGCAAGCGAACCTCGACCGACGCCCACGGCGAGCGGACATCTTTGCCAGCCCTGGCAGGTGCGCCAGACCGTGCAACCCCACTGCACCGATGTCGACGTTCCACTTCAAAGACCGGGCTGCAGATTCGAACACTGTCTGGCCAGACTCCCCGTGAGGTCGCGGTTTCCGGGCTACTGTGTTGGATTTGACGGCCAAGGAACCACGGCGAATCGGGGACTCCGGGGGTCTGTGCCAGATGGTTGTTCCCCCGCGATCGTAGCCACCCAGCCGGTTCAGCTCGGCTGATCCTCGACTTCGGATTCCATCGCCAGAGCGCCACCTCCTCGCCGCGGTTCAGCTCAGCGGCTTCTTGCCGCGCGGAACCCGCGTCTTGCCGCGCACGAAGCCGCGACGTATCGAGGAGTGGAGGAGCTCGAGATGCCGCATGCACGCAGAACGCCGCAGCCGGACCTGGCGACGCGGCTTCGCCAGTCCGACCTGCTCGAGAGCGTGGGCAACACGCCGTTGCTGCGTTTGCGCCGGGTGCCGCCCCCGGTGAAGGGCGCCGAGCTCTGGGCCAAGGCCGAGTGGTGGAATCCGGGGGGCTCGGTGAAGGATCGCGCGGCGCTGGGCATCGTGCGCGACGCCGTGAGCACGGGCGCGCTGGCCGCCGGAAGAACGCTGGTCGACGCGTCGAGCGGCAACACCGGGATCTCGTACGCCATGCTCGGTGCGCGGCTCGGATTCGAGGTGCATTTGTTCGTGCCGAACAACGTGGGCGTCGAGCGCCGCAGGCTGCTGGCCGCCTACGGAGCGCGCGTCACCTGGACCGACGCCCTGCACGGCATGGACGGCGCCATCGACGCCGCGCGCGCGTGGGCGGGGCGGCGGGTACGTACCACGTTCTACGCCGACCAGTACAGCCACGACGCCAACTGGCGCGCACACTTCGAGGGAACCGCACGCGAGATCCTGACCCAGACGTCCGGGCGCCTGACGCACTTCATCGCCGGGCTGGGCACGACGGGCACCTTCGTCGGCAGCGTGCGCCGGCTGCGCCAGGAGGGCTGCGCCGCGCGCGCCATTGCGTGCATCCCGGACTCGCCGTATCACGGATTGGAAGGGTGGAAGCACCTGCCGAGCGCGCACACGCCGGGAATCTGGGACGCGCGTCTGGCCGACGAGATGCTCGAGGTGCGCACCGAAGACGCCTACGCCATGGTGCGCGCGCTCGCAGCGCGCGAGGGGCTGTGCGTCGGTCCTTCCGGAGCGGCCGCCGTCGTCGGCGCGTGCCGTGTGATCGAGCGTGACGGTCCCGGCGTGTATGTCACCGTGCTGCCGGACAGCGGCTTGAAGTACTTGAGCCAGGCCGAGGTGTACGGCGATGCCCGGGCTTCCGTGCACGCCGTGCGAGAAGGGCCGCGATGATCGAGATCCTCGAAACCGTTCAAGAAGCGATGAGCCGCGCCGCCGAGGCGGCGTACCCGGAAGAGTGCTGCGGCGCGCTTCTCGGACGCGTCGACGGCGAGGCGCGCCGCGTGCTCGAGATCATGCCGTTGCGCAACGCGCGGGACACGCGTCGCGAGCGCCGCTTCCGCATGACGCCGGACGACTATCGCCGGGCCGAGCAACGCGCCGAAGAACGCGGCCTGACGCTGATCGGGTTCTATCATTCGCACCCGGATCATCCGGCGCGCCCGTCGGAGTACGATCAGACTCACGCCCTGCCTTGGCATTCGTACGTGATCGTGGGCGTCGAGCGCGGCGTGGCGCGTGCGTGGACGTCCTGGATTCTGAGCGCCGACCGCTCGCGCTTCGAGCGCGAGTCGACGGAGCCCTCATGCGCCGGAGGCGCGACGGCGGGCACGGCGGGCGAACGTTCGTCTTGAGCGCCGGCTCGAAAAGCACGACGATGTCGGAAGGGAACACCATGGCAGTGCGGATCCTCATCCCAACGGCGCTGCGCGCCTTCACGGACTCCGAGTCGAGCGTGGAGGTGGCGGGCGCGACGGTCGGTGAGCTGTTGAGCAATCTGACCGCGCGTTACATCGAGCTGCGACCGCATCTGTTCGATGACAAGGGGCGCCTGCGGACGTTCGTGAACGTGTACGTAAACGACGAAGATTTCCGCTCTCTGGAGCGCGAGTCGACGCCGATCAAGTCCGATGACGTCGTGAGCATCGTTCCGGCGATTGCAGGAGGCGCGACATGAGCACTGACCTTCCGCGCGCGGTCGACGGTGTACCGCTTGCGCCCGAAGAGCTGCAGCGTTACAGCCGGCATCTCTCGCTCCCCGAGGTCGGTGTCGAGGGGCAACGGCGACTCAAGGCCTCGAGCGTTCTCATCGTGGGGACGGGTGGGTTGGGTGCGCCGTTGGGGATGTACCTTGCCGCCGCCGGCATCGGGCGCTTGGGGCTCGTCGACTTCGACGCGGTCGAGGCCTCGAACCTGCAGCGTCAGGTGTTGTTCTCGTCGCAGGACATCGGCCGCGCCAAGCTCGACGCCACGCGCGAGCGCCTGCACGGCATCAATCCGCACGTGCAGATCGACGTGCATGAAACACGGCTCGAGTCGTCGAACGCGATGGAGATCCTGCGGCCGTACGACGTCGTCGTCGATGGCACGGACAACTTCCCGACGCGCTACCTGGTGAACGACGCCTGCGTCCTTCTTGGCAAGCCCAACGTCTACGGCAGCATCTTCCGCTTCGAAGGCCAGGCGTCGGTGTTCTGGGCCGAGCGCGGGCCGTGCTATCGCTGCCTGTACGAGGAGCCGCCGCCGCCGGGGCTCGTGCCCAGCTGTGCCGAGGGTGGCGTGCTGGGCGTGCTCCCCGGGATCGTCGGCAGCATCCAGGCGATCGAGACGATCAAGCTGCTCCTGGGCGCGGGCGACACGCTCATCGGACGCTTGCTGTTGTTCGACGCGCTCGGCATGCGCTTCCGCGAGCTTCGCCTGCGCAAGAACTCCGACTGCGCCGTCTGCGGTGACTCCCCGCGCGTGCGCGAGCTCATCGACTACGAAGCTTTCTGCGGCATGGATGCCGTCGCGAACGCCGCAGGCGCCGCGACCGCCGCGACTGCCGCGACCGAATCCACTGGCGCCGGCGCCGCTCAGCACGCAGGCTCAGCAGCCCTGGCGGCCGACGGCTCCGCGCACGGCGACATCACGCCACGCGAGCTCTCCGAGCGCCTGGCGCGCGGCGAGACTCCGTTCGTCCTCGACGTGCGCGAGCCCTTCGAGTGGGAGATTTGTCGCCTGCAGGGCGCCACGCTCATCCCGCTACGCGAGCTGCCGAAGCGCGTCGCGGAGGTGCCGCGGGATCGCGATATCGTCGTGCACTGCAAGCTCGGCGGTCGCAGCGCCAAGGCGGCGGCCTTCCTGCGCCAGTCCGGCTACGATCGCGTCCTCAATCTCACCGGCGGCATTCGCGCCTGGTCCGAGACGGTCGATCCGTCCCTGCCGGTGTATTGAGTCTCGCCCACCGCGCGCACTTCGTGAAGATGTCCGTCACGCACTCCCGCTGCGGGAGTGCGCCGCGCATTCGTTTCGCGGATCGTACGGTCACTCCCGCTGCGGGAGTCGTACGTGAACTTCGAGTGAGCGGAATTTTGTTCGAGAAAGTGCTTGACGCATTTGCAAAGGCCTTCACGTGAAGGGGCCGTGGTCGTTCGCAAAGTGCATGGGAGCGTGCGTACGATTCGTTTTCGCGTGTGCTTTGGCCGCGTTGCAGCGTTTTTGACTCGCATGTTCGATTCAGATCCGTGTTGCGCGATTGCCGCGGCGCGAAACTCCCATGTTAGACTTGTCGTTCAGGAAAAGTTTCATACCCCGTGACTTCCCTGAGGAAACAACGAAATGATTCGTCTGAACGACGAGCAACTGCTTGGCGAGCTCGCAGCGTTGTGTCGATGCGAACGTGTCACGACGCTGAAGATCTTGCGCTATCTGGCTGAAGTGGAGGGTCGCAAGCTGCATCTGGCGCTGGGCTACGCGTCCATGTTCGCGTTCGCGACGCGCCATCTGCGCTATTCGGAATCCGCTGCTGGGCGCCGCGTGCAGGCTTCGCGCTGTCTCCGAGCTCATCCCGAGTTGGCGCCGATGCTGCAGCGAGGCTCGTTGACCCTGAGCACTCTGGCGCGGATCGCTCCGGTCTTGAACGAAAACAACAAGGTGGACGTGCTCGCCCGTGTGGAGAACGCTTCACAACGGGATGTCGAGGCGATCGTTGCAACATACAAGCCCGCAGCGCGCGTTCGCGATCGTGTTCACGCGGTGCGCATCGCCTATCCCGCGCCCGCACCAACGCCCTCGACGGAACGTGTTGGGCTCTTCTCCGCGCAGCCTGCCACTCGCCCTGGTCGCCGGCGGGAACCCGATAAGCGGTCGGATCGCTCCCGCAGCGGGAGTGCTCCCAGCGGGAGTGGTTCGGAACGCCCGCGCGCTGTCGACGACTCCGTTCCGACCGAGGGGGAGCACACACAGCCGCAATTCAAAGTGCAGTTCGCCGCGCGGGCGGAGTTCATGCGCAAGTTCGAGGAGGCGCGCACGCTGCTGTCGGGACGCCATCCACGCGGGGCCTCGTTCGAAGCCGTGTTCGAGGCCGCGTTGGATGCGTTCCTCCGCCGCAAGAGTCCGTTTCAACGTCAAACGCGTCGTCGCAAGACGCAGCGACGGAAGCGCGCTCGCACGCAGGCTGACATCACCGGAACGCGGGTGCGGTCCACGACGGCTGCACGTCCTGCCGAGCGAGACAAGCGCCGCGCCATTCCGGCAGCCGTGCGGGATCGCGTGTACGAACGCGATGGCGGGCGGTGCACGTTCGTGGGTGTCGAAGGGGAGCGCTGTGATGGGCGGCACGATTTGGAGATCGATCACCGATGTCCGGTGGCGCGCGGCGGGACGAACGCAATCGAGAACCTGCGCCTGCTGTGCGCGGCGCACAATCGCTTCGAGGCCGAACGCGTACTCGGCACAGCGTGGATGCAACGCTTCACATGACGGGCTGGTCGGTCTCGCCGGCGGATGTACCGACGCGGGCCGATGCACCGGGGCGGCGGCCTGTGTGACGCTCCTGGTGCGCGCGGAAGCGGCTCAGACCTTCTTTTCGATGACGCCGGCTTGGATGAGGGCGTCGCGGATGCGTTTGCGCGTCACCGGGATGCGGGTGAAGCGGATGTTGTAGTCGCGCAGGGCATCGTTGATGGCCGAGACGATGGCGGGCGCCGGTGCAATGGTGGGCGGCTCGCCAATTCCCTTGGCGCCGTTGGGGCCGAAGTCGGCCCGACCGTCGAGCTCGGGATCTTCGACCAGAATGACGTTCATGTCGGGCAGGTCCGTGGCGCGCGGCAGCGCGTAGGTGTCGAAGTTGTCGCTGACGACGCGGCCCTGGTCGAGCTCGAGCTCCTCGGTGAGCGCGTAGCCGACACCCATGGCGGCGCCGCCGATGACCTGGCCGCGGCACGACTGCGGGTTGATGACGCGCCCGACGTCGTGCGCGGCGACGTATTCGGTGAGCTTGACCGCGCCGGTCTTGAGGTTCACGCCCGCGGTGACGATGTGCGTGCCGAACACGTAGGGCCAGTAGGCCTTGCCGGCACCCGTGACCGGGTCGAGCGGCGAGGTGAACTCCTGGTTGCGCTTGGCGACCTGACGCATGAGCGGCTCGGACAGACCCTCGGCCACCTCGGCGAACGTGACGCGCGTGCCGGGATCGTCCGTGCGCCAGATCCAGCCGGCTTCGGACTCGAGCACGGCGGGCGGTGCCTCGAGGTGGTGCGAGGCGGCGACGAGGAGATCGGTGTACAGCGCGCGCGCGGTCAGATCGACGGCCTTGCCGACGACGACGGTGACGCGGCTCGCGACCGTCGAGCCGCAGTTCGGCGTGCGATCGCTGTCGGCCGTGTGCAGGACCACCTGGTCGGGACGCAGCCCGAGCACGTCGGCGGCCACTTGTGTGAACACGGTGTTGGAGCCCTGGCCGTAGTCGACCGTCGACGCCCAGACGTGCAGCTTGCCGTCGTTGCGGATCTCGAGAATGGGATGGCCCTCGTCGCGAATGCCGCGGCCGAAGCCGTTGCCGTACCAGATCGTCGCGATGCCGGTGCCGTAGACCCAGTCACCCTCGCGCTTGGGACGCTCGCTGCCCCACTCGTACGTGTCGGCGGCAGCGTCGAGACACTCGACGCTGCGCACGCCGACCTCGAAGCGATGCTGCGTCGAGGTGAGCGAGCCCTTGCGGAAGGTGTTCTTGCGCCGGAACTCGACCTTGTCGAAGCCGCACGTGTCGCAGACGAGATCCCAGAACGACTCGGTGGCGAACGCCGTGTTGGCCGTGCCGAAGCCGCGGCAGGCGCCGCACAGGGGGTTGTTCGTGTACAGGCCGTAGGTGTCGATCCACACGTGCGGGATCTCGTACGGACCGCTGCACATGACCGCCGACTTGGTGGAGATCTCCTTCGTCCAGCTGCGGTAGGCGCCGCCGTCCAGATAGATCTGGGCCTGGAACGCCTGGATCTTGCCGTCCGCGTCGACGGCCGCGCGCATGTGGGCGTCGATCGCGTGGCGCTTCTGCGTGTACTGCAGCGTTTCCTCGCGCGTCCACAGCATGCGCGTCGGCTGGTGCGTCAGCCACGTGGCGAGCGCGCAGTAGGGGAAGGCGTAGGGATCCTCGCGCTTGCCGTAGGCGCCACCCACGGTGGTGCCGATGACGCGCACCTGGTGGTTCTCGAGCCCCAACGCCTCGCGCACGTTACGCCGCGCGAAGAACACGTGCTGCACCGGCGCGTAGACGACGACCTTGTTCTCGTCCGGATCCCACTCGGCCAGAGCCACCTCGGGCTCGAGCGGCGCGTGGTCCTGGAAGCCGGTGCCGAAGTCGCCCTCGACGACGCGCCAGCCGCGCTTCTCGGCGCCGGCGAACAGAGCCTCGACGTCGTCCTGCGAGCCGATGCCGTCGCCCTTGTGGATGTGCTGGTGATGGATGAGATTGCGGCGCTCGGGATCGATCGAATCGGTGATCTCCGGGTGCAC
>JBFJHN010000080.1:0-7504 GCA_041613275.1 Candidatus Krumholzibacteriia bacterium
ACGAACAGAACGTGGAATCCGGGTCGCAGATTGCGCGCGACGTAGGTGCCGGGCGCCAGAGTGTCCACCGCTGCAGTCTGCGCCGCGTGACCCGACTGGGGCTCGAACGACGTGGGCTCCGGCGCCGGCGGCGGCTCGATGCCGTCGGGGGCTCGGAAGAGATCCTCCTGCACCCCCAGCCGGTAGCTGGTGCTCACACGCTTCAAGACCGCGCCGTCAAGCTGCATCTCGATCGTACGTGGAAGCATCAGTCGCTCCGCGAACGGAGCGTGATCGGACCACCACCACGAAACGCGCGTATCGGCCAGAAGCGGCATGTCGATCGTCGTTTGCGCTCCGGCCAGAAGCCGCGTCCAGGCGTCGATGTACAAGACCAACTCGTCGCCCGCGGACGTCACGAAGCTCACGGTCTCGAACACGCGACCGTCGACGACCTGCGCGCCCCGCGCGCGCAGGCTCTCGGATTGCCGCGCTTCGCGCAGCAGGAAAGGCGCCAGGGCTCGAAGATGCCTCGCCTTCTGATCTTCCACCACCAGATGCGATTGCCAGAAGGCCAGACCATTGACGCGATCGAACATGAGGACGCGGTTGTTTGCGTCGTAGATCTCACGCATGTGCTGGTTCGAATGCACGTAGTTCCACCAGTCGAGGTCGAACGCCATACGATCCTCGCGCAGGTCCACGCTCAGCTGCTCGACGATCGGCGTCGGCTCGGGACGCTCGGGCGAGCGCCCCTGATGGCGCACGCTCAGGTCGAACGTCCCTTCGCTTCGCATGCGGATCCCGCCCGCGGACTCGAGCGGCGCCATGCCGCCGTGCGCGGCCAGGCACTCGTCGAGCAGCTCAGCTGCGGGTTCGGTGGCTCGAACCTGAAGTGCAGAGAATCCAATGAAGAGAAGGGTCAGCGCACGGACGGAAGAAGGTCGCACGTAGGCTCCGGTGGTTGCGCGCTCACGGTGCCAGCATTGTACCGGCACACACGCGGTCCGTCATCCGACGGCGTCACCCTGACATGCGTCGTCGTGTCACGTCGGCCCAGAGCGGATCGAGCACCCACCGCGGTCGCTCCGGCAGCGTCATCTCCTCGTCGTGGTCCCCACGCAGCCACTCGGACTCCCACGCGAGCGACTCCGGCTCGTCGCCGCGGCGCACCTGGATGCTGTGCACGCGCGAGAGGTTGCGTTCGAAGGCAAGCGCCTCGGTGTGTGCCGGGAGGCGGTCGACGCAGTTGGTGCGTTTCAACGTGGGCGTGGCGAAATGGTCGGCGAACGGCGGCTTGGCCAGCACCCACCACGGATCGTAGTGCCACAGCTGCGCGAGCCGGTCGAGCGCGTGTCCGGGCTCGAGTGCAATCGCGCCTTCGGAGGGCAGAAGCACGCGCTTCGTCGCCCACGGGTGCGCTTGCTCGAAGACGCCCTCGTAGAATCCCACCGAGCACAGGTCCGGCGGCTCCTGGCGGACGAAGAGCAGCGACTTGACCTCGCCGTTGGCATCGAAGAACGGAAACAGCGACGTCCGCCACACCTCCCCGTCGTCGAAGCGCACGCGACAACGATGCAGCGACTTGGCCGTGATCGGCAAACTGGCGAACAAGCTCCACATGGTCACTCCGGCACACCCTCGGGGCCGCTCTTGAGGCGGAACGACGAGGCCGCCATGCCGATGACGCCCGGATCCATGACGTTGGTCATCCCGGACGGCACCACCATCAATGCGCCGCGCTCCTTCACCGACTCGTAGGTCATGTTCATCGCACGAAGCTGCATGGCGTGCGGGCTCGTGTCGTACACCTCGGCCGCCGAACGCATCTGCTCGGCCACCTTCAGCTCGCTCTCCGCCAGGATGATGCGCGCTTCCTTCTCGCGGTCGGCTTGCGCCTTGCGGCTCATGGCATCCTCGAGCCCGCCGGGGATGCGCACGTCGCGAATCTCGACCGATTGCACCGTCACACCCCACTCGCTCGTCTTGGCGTCGATCGTCTTCTGCAGCTCGACGTCCAGCGCCTCGCGATCGCAGATCATGCGCACAAGATCGCTGCGCCCGATGACGTCGCGCAGCGTCGTTTGGGCCGCCCAGGTCACCGTGGTGAGATAGCGTTCGACCTCGAGGATGGCCTTCTCCGCATCCGTGACCACCCAGAAAAGCACAGCGTCGACGTTGACGGGCACCGTGTCCTTCGTCAGAGCCTTCTCTGCCGAGAAGGACGTGGCGCGGATGCGCATGTCGACCACCTGCGTGATGGAATCGACCCCCGGCACCACCCACACGATTCCGGGCTTGCAGATGCGCTTGTACTTGCCCAATCGGAGCAGCACGCCGCGTTCCCACTCGCGCACCATGCGCGGCGAGGCTGCGAGAATCACGCCCGCGCTCGCGACGCAGGCCAGGACTCCGGGACTCACCCTGTCGACCAGCAACACACCCGCGACGAGGGTCAAGACCAGGAGGACTCCTGAAACGACGTTCCAGCTACCGCGTAGCATCCGCGATCTCCTTCCAGCGCGTTTCCATGAGCTGTGCGAGCTCAGGCGCCGTCATGCCGGCGCGCATTGCGACTTCGATCAATGTCTCCATGCCCGACTCGAGCGCGAGCCGCTGGGTCTCATCCAGCGGCGGCCCGGCCGTGGCCGCGACGAACGTTCCGACGCCGCGCTCGAGGCGCAGCACACCTTCGGACTGCAGGTCGCGGTACACACGTGCAACGGTGTTGGCGTTGAGCCGAAGATCGACGGCGAGCTGGCGCACGGTCGGCAGGGCGTCGCCGCCTCGCAGCCGGCCGTCCCGGATCGCCCAGCGGATCTGTTGCGCGAGCTGGGCGTAGACGGGCAGCGAGCTTGTCTTGTCGATCTCGAATCGCATTGTACTAGTACACTAGTACATTAATTCAATCGGCGCAACCTTTGGTGCCTCTCCTGCAGCCCGCTTCCGAGTCGAAGGAGGGATGGACGAACACGCGCCCTGGAAGAGTCGATGCCAGGGATCGTTCTGCGACCGCGACGGCCATTCGAACTCCGACGCCAAGATGAAACGCTCGGCCTTACAAGACCGTCCGGCTCGCTTCGTTGCACGATGTGGGGAAGACCCGCTGCGGCGAAAGCGCAGCACGATATCAGCAGCGACTCCACCCGACGCGGACGCGCACGCTTTGGACGCGTGGCGTGTTCTCACTCCGCGGATCGCATGCGCAGGATCGCCCACGCCAGCGTGACCGGGACCAGCGCGTAGGGAAGCGTCCATGCGTCCGCCGGCCCCGGAAGGACCCCTTCATCGCCGAGTAGATCCAGAACGGTCGAAAGCAACAGCGCGCCCACGATGGGCGTGAGTGCGTACGCGCGTCGTTCGTCGGGCGTCGCACGTACCCACTTCACGAGAAACACGATGCCGCCCAGGATCGACATGGCCATCGCGACCATGATCACCAACCCCAAGCCGGCCTCGACGAGGCCCGTCGACACGAACGGAGCGACAGGGATGCAGCACGCCGTGACCAACGCGAGGACATAGAACGCCCAGGTGGGAACGCGGCTTCTCCAACGCGTTGACGGCGGATAGCGCAGCGCCAGATCCAAGAAGGCGCCGTCCGCCATCGCCGTCGCTGCGAGGTAGAGCACCAGGAACGCGATCTCCGCGCCCTGTCCGAAGCCGCCGATCGAACCGCCCCAGTGGATGCACCCGCCGAGCCCTGTCAGCAGATAGACGCGCGTCAGGCTCGACGGAAATGCGCGCCAGACCCAGACACCGCACACGAGGTGCAGAAGACCGAGCGCGCCGAGCGGCAACGCCAACGGGTCGACGATGGCGATGAAGCGGGAAGGACTCGCGTACGCCGCAACCCGGAACGCCAGCGCCGCGATCGTGAGCGCAAAGACAAGTGTCGGCCGCGGCGCAAGCGTCGTGTCGCCCTGCGTCTTCGTGCGCTCCACGGTGAATCTCCCGATGTATCTGCGTTGCCCAAATCCTCGGGGCGCGTGCTTCTGCGCCGCGATCCGGAGCTCGACCGCGAGCATCCCTTGGGTGGAATGCCTTTTTCCAGAGGTACCGCAAAGCGAAGACCCATGGGACTGAAAAACCTCTGAAATGGCCGAGCGCTCCGTGCATCCCGCCGGCTGGGAATCGCGTAGACTGGGAAGAGACCGTCCCCCCACGCGGTCGCGGGCCCGCCTCGCGGCCCGAACCCCGTCTGGTCCGCCATGCACGCACGCCATCCACGCCTTGCTCCGATTCGGTTCGCACCCGCGTGTGGAACCGGCAGCGACCTGCTGTTCGAGCTCGATCCCGCTCGGCTCGAGCTGCGGCGCGGCGGCCACGCGGTCGAGCTGCGTCCCCAGGCCGCGCGCGTGCTTGTGCTCCTCGTTCGGCATGCGGGGCGCCTGGTCACGACCGCCGAGATCCGCCAAGCGCTGTGGGGCGATCAAGAGCTGGGTTGGCGCAACAGCTTGCACCGTTGCGTTCGCGACCTGCGCTGCGCGCTCGGCGACGACGCTCGCCGTCCGCGATTCGTCGAAACCGTCGCACGACGGGGGTACCGATTCGTGGGCGTCCGCGCCTCGGTCGAGCACGCCTCTGCGACGCCCGGGCCGACGCGCGGGTGGCGGCATTTCCTTCGCCACCGCGGAGTCGTGTTCGCGGCGGGGTTCACGAGCGCCGTTCTCTTACCGCTCGTCTTCTTGATCTGGTGCTCCGTGTTCGCGAGCTGACGTTCAGTGCATCTTCGCGCAGCCGGCGCTCCGCGACTTCCCGGCGTGGAGTCCAGCCCTGTTCTGGACGACCGCAGCGCGTCCCCCAGCTCCACCTGGCCGCCGCCCGGATCCCGCGGTATGATGTTCGGGTCCCAAGTTTCAAGGCGAACCGCGTCCTCGAGCCGCAAGCGCGAGGCGAGCGTGTCGCGCCCTGGAAACACGCACTCGATGAAGGAGACCCGATCATGATCCGTTCCATGACCGCCGTGCAGCGAGGCACGTTCTTCCTGGTCGCCGCGTTGGCCGTCACCGCTTTCGGCACTGCGGCCGCACAGGAGGCTGCGCCCGACATGCAGGCGATGATGGCCGCCGCCACCCCCGGTCCGCATCACGCACAGCTCGCGAAGCGCGCGGGCTCCTGGAAGACCCACTCGACGATGCACATGGGTCCGGATCAGCCACCCATGCAGAGCACCGGAACCGCGGTTCTGGAAACGGTCATGGACGGGCGTTTCGTTCAAGAGATCACCAAAGCTCCCATGATGGGGATGCCCTGGGAAGGGCGCGGGATCTACGGCTACGACAACGCGCGCAAGAAGCACATTTCCACCTGGTACGACTCGTTCGGCACCATGATCATGCAGTTCGAGGGAGATTGCGAAGGCAACTGCAAGACGGTGACGACGAAGAGCAACTACTTCGACCCAGGATTCAAGACGATGAAGACGATGAAAGCCGTCTCGGTCATGAACGGACCGAACAAGGCCACCCTGACGCTGTTCGACGTGGCCAAGGACGGCAAGGAAACGAAGATCGGCGAGATCGTCTACACGCGCGACGAAGGCCAGGCAAAGCGCTAGACGGCACGCTTGAGGGCTCATCCATTGTGCGACCGCTCATGCTTTTCAGAAGAGGCCCTTCGGTGCACGCATCGAAGGGCCTCGCGCCTTGACTCTCGAGCCGGGAACATTCATGAAGCCAAAGAAGGGTGACCGTGCAACGCGAACGCTCCGTGTCACACAGGAGCATGTCGAGATGTACGCACAGATCACCGGTGACCGCAATCCGCTGCACTTCGACGTCGCGTTCGCTGCGGCGACTCCGTTCGGGAAGCTCGTCGTGCAGGGCGGCATCACGGCGGGCATCCTGAACGCCCTCGTGGCGGAGGACCTTCCCGGACCCGGTACGGTGTTCATGAGCCAGAACCTGGAGTACATCGCGCCGGTCTTCGTCGGCGACACGATCATCGGCGAGGTAGAGGTCCTCGAGGTGCACGCGAGCAAACCAGTGACCCGCCTGCGCGTCGAGGTACGCCGTGCGAACGAACAGGTCGTCTTGAAGGGCGAGGCCTGGTGCTACACCTTCGCAGGCGCCCCATGACGCGACGAGGCACAGCTGTCGCCGCCGGCAATTGCGGGACGTGCTCGAACCCGGCGGTCTCCTCGTTAAGTGCTGCTCGAAACTGCGCTAGGTGAGCAACGAATCCCGCTGACCCGGGATCGTGCGTTGCTCAAGCATGCCGAAGCAGTTGCTCAGGAAAAACGCGCGGTCGTGACCGCAGCAGCGACCTGGCGCGAGCACGGGCGAGCACGGGCTGCGGGTCTGCCCTAACGCTCCGAGGTCACGTGCTTCTCGATGAGGGTGAGCGTGTTGGCGACGCACGCCCACCCGCCCGGGGGTCCGTGTCCCGGCACGAGGACCGCTGCCTCCGGATAGCGCTCGCGCAGCGCTCGCAAGGTGGTCGGCCATGCGTCCAGGTCGGCTTCTTCGACGTAGCCCATGCCGCGTGAGCGCTCCGACTTCACCAAGCAACCTCCAAAGAGGGTCCGTGTGACCGGATGCCACACGACGACGTTGTCGCGCGTGTGTCCTGGTCCGGGATAGAAAACTTCGAAGCCGCGCGCGTCACGATACACCGCGTCTTCGGCGCGAAGCAGAGCCTCGGGGAGGATCGCGTCGCCCCTCATCCGAGCCTCGGCAACCGTCAGGTCGAGCGCGCGAAGAGACACGCCGGCGCGTCGCAGCGCTGCAGCGCCCCCCATGCAGTCCTTGTGTGAATGCGTGGCGATCGCCTCGCTGACACGCCGGCCGCGCGCTTCGACCCAAGACAACAAGCGTTCCGTCTGAGCATCCGTCCACGGAGTGTCGACGAGAATCACCGAACCGTCGCCGAGCTCGATCAGCACACCGTTGGCGAGGATTTCGTCGTGCACCGAGGTGTGCAGCCAGTATCCCGCATCGAGCTGGCGCACGGTGAGGTCGACACCTAGGGCGACGGTGCTGTCCGCGCCCGCAAGCTGCGCTTGAGCAGAGGCCATGCCGTGGTGGGTGAGCGTGAACAGAAGGCTTCCAAGGAGGAACGGCGTTCCGCGGAGTCCTCGTTTCATCCTGCCAGCGTAATCCGCGTCACCGAACCAAGTCGACGAAAAAAGGATCGCCAACGTCCTGTAGACGTCGGCGATCCGAATGCAAGCACGCGCTTGGCGCGAGCGTGCGTTGTGAGAAGACGCTACTTCGCTTGACCCCGGTTGCTCAGCTGACCCCGGATGGCGCCAGGCGCAAACGCCGCGTTGTGCACGTTCACGTAGTAGTCCTGCGGGTTGTCGATGATGTCCTGAATCAGCACCGGGTCCGCGCTCGTGGTCCCGCCCGCGATCGGACTCAGCGGAACAACCACGGGACCGGGGCTACCCGCCGGCGCCTTGTGGATGTGCGCCGCAAAGGGCGGATCAATGTTGTCGAAGGTGATCGTCCAGCTCACGGTGCCCTGGCCGGCGTTCAAGATGATCTCAGCGAAACCGGTGCCATCCGGATCGCCGGGACCC
>JBFJHN010000081.1:0-7461 GCA_041613275.1 Candidatus Krumholzibacteriia bacterium
GACGATCGCGGTCACCGGCGGAACCTCCGAAAACAGCCGGCCCGTCGTCTCGCTTTCGATCCGTACGGCGTTGGCGGATGACGCACCTTCGGGAACGATGGCGTAGGCGTACCCACGCCCACCGTGGTACCAGCCTTGAACCTCGCTTGCGCTTCGCGTGAAGTCGGCGTTCCAGATGGTCACGGGCTCCCAGGTCGTTTCCGCTTCGACTTCCAAGGCGAAATCATCCAACCACACGCGGCCCTCGCCCTTGAGAAAGCCTCCGAACACGATGCGCTCGGCATCGTCGGCCACGGTGCCCACGATCTCGTAGACGTCCCACGTCCCCTGGGTCACGCGACGGTCCGCCATGTTGTCGAAGAACCCGCGCTTGCGATCTGGCCGGTCGACGCGCAACCAAAGCTGGCCGCCGTTCGCCCCGCCGTCGACCTCCGCGCGTACCGCGGCGCGCAGCCGAACGCGCATCCCGCGATAGGGCTCCGCGGACACGCTCTGCGAAATGGTTCCGAACCCTGGAGCTCGCGAATCGCCCGAAGCCCGGTGAGTTCGTGCGCTGCGATAGCGCGCCTTCGGGTTCGTGCCGACACCCACGTGTTGCCAGGCAACCTGCTTCAGCGTCGTAACATCGAGCGTGCCGTCTTGCGGAACGCCGCCGGGCGGAATGGCGGGTGGGGGCTCGTTCGAAGCATACAGACGCATGCTCGGGGCGATCGGCTGAAACATGTCGTTGAGCACGCTGCGAAGCGTTTCGCCATCGCGCTCCAGCACGCGCTGGGCACCGAATACGGCAAACCGGTTCCAATCCATCGCGGCCGCCTCGTCGCTTGGATGAAAGAAACGCACGTAGCCGTAGAGCCTGGCGAACGCGCGCAGGTCCTCGGTTGGAGAGCCGTCCGCGCTGGCGTGACTTGCGGTGCCAATCCAGATTGCCGCGAGCGTCGAGCCCAATACGGAGAATGTGTGAGCACGTCGCATGTTCATTTCCACGTTATACGGGCAGGCGAACGCGATGACAGTGGTTCAGTCCCGATACAACGACTTCATGCGTGTCCAAGAAGCTGGATCGACGCTCGTTTCGTCGCCCGTTGTGAAGCTCCACACAGGACTGGTCGTGCGATAGCCACAGTAGTCCACGACGAACCGCCAGTAATACCGGGTCCTCGGTGTCAATCCACTGAAACGCGTGCAGTCGTAATCGTGCACGCACACTCTTACCTCGGGTGGATCGGGCTCGGTTCCGAAGTGCACGCGGGTCACGGGCAGACCGGCGCACTGACACGAGATTCGACCGTGTGCCTTGAGGAGCACGTCGAGTGCAACCCCGGTTGCTCCGTCGTCGGGAATCGGCCGTGCCGGTGCAGCCACGTCGGAGTCGATTCCGCGGTCGGTCGCACACTCGGCCGTCTGGCCACACAGCGTCACGGTCGCACATCCGCCGTCTGGGTCGCCGAGTGATGGGATGCCACGGATCGTCACGTTCGGGATGACGGGCTGCTCAGACCAATTCAAGACGTGAACCGTGTACAAAGTAACGAGCTCTTCGCCAGGTTGACACTCGTGGAATGAGATCGATGCGCCCGTACCGAACGGATCTCCCGTGGCCGTTGCGGCGTCCGGGTTCGGCGTGAAGCCGAGCACCATCAGATCCTCGGGCAGGCCTTGCACCACGAACTGTGCAGCTTGGATCCCAGAGTCGCCGGAGTGCGCCAGCGCCTTGATCGACAGACTGGAAAATCCGAGCGGGATGGACCCGCACTCGCCTGCATAGAGTCCAATCGATGCGCCGTCGACCTGTTCCGACGCGCCCGTTCCCCAGACCGGGAAGCCGGCAACAAGAAGGACGTGTTTCAACACGGAGAGTCGTCGAGTGTGGCCGAACATCTCGTTCACCTTCGCCGGCAGTCCAACGAGCTACGCGCATTGTACCAGGGGCTCGCGCGGTGCGGCGAGCGCTCGTGACCCCGCCCCTTTGGAACGTGAGCTTTGCGCTCGTGGGAGGCCTCATGAAGACGAGGGGCGTGTGAAGACGAAGACCCCGACCGCCGTCAGCACGACGATCTGGGTGATGAGGACGGCGCTGGATACGCCCCAGAGGATCGCGCCGAGAATCACCAGCAACATGGCGAGAGCCGCGAGCCCTTTGGCGCGCCGCGAGATCGCGCGGTTCTCGCGCCAGTCGCGGATCGGCGGCCCGAAGCGTGGGTGCTCGAGCAGCCAGCGGTGCAGTCGCTCCGAGCCCCGGCCAAAGCAGAATGCAGCCAGCAACAGGAACGGCGTGGTCGGCAGCAATGGCAACACGATGCCAAGCATCGCCAGAACAAGAGAAAAGAGCCCCGCCACGCGCCAGGCGATCAGCTTCGCGCGATGGGTGCCGGTGCCAGAATCGTTGTCAGCTCGATCGCGCATCCGTTCGACCTCGACGCCGAACCCTAATGACGGACCGGTCGCGTTCGCAAGGGGAACAGCCACACAGGGAAGCTCTCGACGAATGGGATTTTTGCCCCTAGGAGCGCGCCACGAGGCGCGGTTTTCGGGGTCTTGAGGTCGCTCCCGCTGCGGGAGCCGGACCCATCGTTCACTTGATCAGGACCATGCTACGGGACGTTCGGCCGCTTGGAGTCGTGAGCACGTACCCTTAGACGCCAGCGGCGACCGCTTGGCCGGCGTCGGAGCGGCAGTTCCAGTCGACGAAATGCGGCCCGGAACTGCGTCGCTCGTTGAGCAAGGTCGCGATCTTCCTGCCGACTACGTCGTAGATGCTCAGATCGATGTTCCCCGGTTGGGTTCGATCGAAGGCAATCCGCGTTGCCGGATCGAAGGGCTTGGGTACGTTTTGGTATAGGGCGAAGGGCTGCCGCGTGGGCAGGGTGGAGCTCACGACGAATTTCTCGAACAGCAGGTTGTTGTAGAAGATTCTAACAGCCCTCGAAGTTCGAGGCGGTGCTCAGGGGGTCGCCGGGCTCACGCGGGGGTGCGCCGGATCACGAGCGCCAGGCCGATCAGGACGAGGACCACGAAGACGAGCGACAGGCCCAGGCCGCGCCGGCGTGTCTGAAGCTCCTCGAGCGCGTGTTGCGCACCGGCGAGCGCCGAACGGGCGAACTCGACGCCGGCGCGATGCTTCTCATCGAACTTCGTTTCCGGCGCAGACGAGAACTCGTGCACGAGCACTTCGAGCTCGATCTGCGCGTCGATGGCCTGGTCGATGTCCAACAGCACGTCACGCACTTCGACGCCTCCGCGCCGCGCGCGCAGCAGCATGCGTTCCGCGCGCGCCGTCGTGGCCGTGAGCTCCTGCATGGCCTCGAGATGTGCGGTTGCCACCTTGAGGCCCACCGCGTTCTCTGCGACCGCGGGCTCCGCCGCATGACAATCGGTGCAGCGCGTCACGCGATCGCGTACGAGCTGCCCAGTGGTCGGATCCGTGAACGTGTAGTGGATCTTTCCGATTCGGAACTTCTCGAAAAGGCGCTTGAACTCTGGACGCAGCGGCGGGGCGCCGTCGACCGCGGACTCGAGGAGCGAATGCTGCGGCAGCTCGAGCGCCCGGTCGACCAGCCAGTCGAACAGCTCCTCACCCTCGAGCGCTTGCGCCTCGGGACGCTGGAACAGATCGGCCAAAACCTGCGAATAGTTCTCCTGCGAAGACGCGGGTTCCGGAATGAGGTCACGAGCCAGGGGTTCGTGACAGAACGCACACGGCGTCGCCGGAAGCGGCCCGAGCAGCGCCACGGTGGGACGGTTGATGGAATGATTGCCGTGACACGTGCTGCATTCCGAGAACGAGTCGACGTTCTCGACATGGTACGCGGGCTCGGATGCGTCGTGGCAGGCCTTGCAACCGTCCGCGCCCGCATCTTCGAGGTACTCGTTGTGTCGCAACAAGCCGGCGTGCTTTTCACTGCCTCGGAACAGGGTGGCCTCACGCCCGTGACATTGCCCGCACACGAACGCTACCGAATCCAGACCTGGAGGCGTGGCGCCGTGGTTCCCGTGGCAGTCGTTGCACGTCGGGGCGCTCAAATCGCCCTTCTCGTGCATTGCCTGCGCGTGCACGCTCTGTTGCCAGCGTGCAAAAGCGTCGAGGGACACCGGCTGACCGTTGGGTTTCGTGGCGCCACGCATGGTGTCGGCGTTTCCATGGCAGGTGTTGCAGGTCGGCGCCACCTGTGTGGGATACACGGACGATGCTGCATCGTTCGCGCGCAGGATGCCGTGGACGCCGTGGCAGTCCGTGCAGGTTGCGGCGCGTTCGTTCCCCGCTCTCATGGCGCGACCATGGTGGCTCGTCCAGTACTCGCGTTCTTGATCCACGCGCGCGGCAGGCCGATAGCGCTTCATGACGTCGGGGTCGGAGTGACAGCGGCCGCAGAATCCCGGGACTTCGATTCGCTCGGGGACACCCCGATAGGGATTGGGTGCGTGCGCCTCGCTCATCGACGCCTCCATGTCCTCAGCGAGGCTGGGGTCGGGGTTCCCGCCGTGGCAGTCGTGGCACGACAGACCCACCTCGGCGTGGACGTCATCTGCGTATCCACCAACGATGGCGGCGATGCTTTCCGCGTCGAAAAGCTCGGCATCGCCATGACAGGCCACGCAAGCCGAGCGCGGAGGCTGTGCCCACGCTAGACTGCCGACCGCAAGAAGGGCTCCGCAGAACGCGCGGCGGGTCGCTTTGGACGCGACATGGAGGACGCGAGCTCGCGTCGCGGCATGCTGCAACAGGGTGCGCAAGTCAGGCTTCCTCTCGCGACGGCCGCGTCCCCAAGCCGAGGACGAAAACCAGGACGACGCTTGCCAAGATGACGTAGATCGGCACCCAGGAGTGGTAGCCCCAAGCTGTCATGCCCACGATGTAGGCGAGCGTCGCCCAACCGACGGCCGTGAACATCGGGCTGCGGCCGGTGCGCACGACGCCGCGATCGAGGAAAGGCACCAGAACGATGAGCAGACCGCCCAACGCGAACAGCAGGATCGGAATGGCCTCGTACTCGATTCCCGCGATCTCGCCGCCGGGAATCAGCTTCAAGGTTTGGAACATGAACATGAAGTACCACTCGGGCTTGATGTCTTTGTACGCGGGCGCGAACGGGTCGGCCTTCTCGCCGAGCTCCCAAGGGAAGAGCGCCGCCAAGCTCGCGAGCGCCGCCAACGCCAGCGTCCATCCGAACAGGTCGCGAAGCAGAAAACCGGGGAAGAACTTCATCCCGCGCTTCGAAGGGCTCTCGTACTTCGGCGGGACGCTCATTCCCTGCAGCTGGACGAGGACGAGGTGCAACCCCAAGAGCACGGTCGTGATGGCCGGAAGGATGGCCACGTGCCAGCCGTAGAAGCGCGAAAGCGTGCCGCCGGTGACGTGATCGCCGCCGCGCAGGAACCGCAGCGTCCACTCTCCGATGAACGGTACCGATCCCGCGATGTCGGTTCCAACCTTCGTGGCGAAGAACGCCAGCTGGTTCCACGGCAGCAGATAGCCCGAGAAGCCAAACGCCATGGCGATGAACAGGAGTAAGCAGCCCGAGATCCAGGTGATCTCGCGCGGCGGGCGATAGGCCTTCATCATGAACACGGTGGCCAGGTGGGCGAACGCGAAGAACACCATGAGATTCGCCGACCACGAGTGGATGGACCGAATTAGCCAGCCGAACGGCACGCTGGTCATGATGAACTCGACCGACTCGAAAGCCTCTTCTGCCGAGGGCCGGTAGTAGAGCATCAGCATGATGCCCGTGACGACCTGCACGATGAAGAAGAAGAGCGTCATTCCGCCGAGGTAGTAGAAGACGGTCTGGCGGTGGATGGGGACGGTCTTGTGGCGTGCGACCTCGAGCACACGCGCAACGGGGAGCCTGGAGTTCACCCACGCGTTCAGCTTGGACGCGCTCGCCACGCTTCAGCTCCTCGCGACGATGAGACTGGACGGTGCGTTGCCTTTGGCGACGACGTGGACCTCGAAGCGCTCCAAGGGTCGCGGTGGCGGTCCCGCAACGTTGCGTCCGTTCAGGTCGTATTCGCCGTTGTGACAGTTGCACCAGATCCGTTTTTCCTTGGCCTGGTACTCGACGATGCAATCGAGATGGGTGCAGGTGGCAGCGAAGGCGCGGTACTCGGTATCCGAAACCTTCACCAGCAGGACCGGCTCCGCACCGAAGCGCACGATCTTGAAGCCTTTCTCCAAAAGCTCGGGGTCATTCACGCTCCCGGCTTCGACCTGGTTCGTCGTGGCCTCCGGGATGTCCGGCGGACTGAGGAAGCGCACGATGGGGTACACAACCGAGAGAAGCAGGGCACCGACGGAGGTTCCCAGGAACCAACCGAGGAACCCCCGACGGCTCGAAGCGGGCTTGGACGACACAGTCTCACCGGTCCCTTCGATCGTTGCCACGGTTGATGCCGAGGCACGGTCTCGGAGGGACCGCGCTCGTCCAGTCTCCCGAGTATCTCGGCTATCCCACCGCTCGTGTCAAGGTGGTTGATGGACCCCGGCCGGGCGAAGTTTCAGCCGATCGTGAGCCTCCCGTGAGGCGGCGCCCCCCCGGGATCTCCTCAGGGTGACTTGGCCGCTTGGAGCAGCTCGGTGGCGCGCTTACGGACCTGAGCGTCGCGCGTACGCGCTCGGGCACGCTCCAGGTACGGGCGCGCCTCGGCGCCCCGCCCCAGTCGCACGAGAGCCGCGCCGATGTTGACGAGCGGAAGGTCGGATTCGGGGTTGCGGGCGTGGGCGCGTTCGAACGCGGCCAGGGCCTCGGCCGGTCGGTCGAGCGCCATGAGCACCACGCCCAGGTTGAAGTTCGCGAGATAGTCCTGCGGCGCGCGCTGCTGTGCCGCCGCCATGCCGGCGTGAGCACGCCGCAGGGCTTCAGCGACGGCCTCGGCGCGGCCGGTTTGCTCGTATGCCGATATCAATCGCAGCCAGAACTCGAGGCTTCCCGGCTGGCGCTCGCACAGCCATTCGTTGTGCGGCAGGCTCTCTTCGAAGCGGCTGGAAAGTCGCAGCGCCTCGACGAGGTTCTGGCGGTACTCGAGCTTGTCTGGACGGATTTCGACGGCGCGGCGGTAGGCTTCGGCCGCTTCGGCCATGCGGTTCTGCCCGGCGTACACCAACCCGAGCTTGTCCCAGGCGTTGACGTTGCGCGGGTACTCGGCGAGTGCGCGCTCGAACCACTCGATCGCTTGGGCGTCGGTGCCATGACGCATGTACCAGGTCCCGACCGTCGTCGCCGCGCGCCCCTCACCGAGAGGCAGCGTTGCGATGCGCTCGACGCTGCGCGGCCCCGAGGCGTTGAGCGTGATCCACGGTACGGTGTGGAACAGAGACAGGGCCACCGCCCACACGAGCGGCACGGTCAACGCCGACGCGTCGCGCCGGGTGATCAGGATGCTACCCAGACCGAGCGCGGTGAACGCGAGGCCCGCGGGCGCGAGCATGTCCCACTCGCGCGCGTAGCCGAGAACCAGGAA
>JBFJHN010000082.1:0-7445 GCA_041613275.1 Candidatus Krumholzibacteriia bacterium
CGAAGCGTGCCTTCTGGCTGCCGCGGCTCTCGCTGCAGGCCGACTTCACACGCGAGTTGAGCGACGGTGGCGTCGGCGCGCGCGGCTCGCTGCCTCCGGGGGCGCTGCCGTTCGAGCTGCCGGACGAGAACTCGTGGAGCCTCGGGCTGAGCGCTTCGATTCCGCTCTTCGCGGGCGGCCAGCGCTTCGCCACCAGGAGCCGAGCTACCGAAGAGCTGCATCGCGCGCGGATCGAGCGCGATGCTGCCGCCGAACGCATTGCGCAGCGTGTCCGCGCGGCGCTGCACGCGGCCGGCGCGTCTCGCGCAGCCATCCGTCTCTCGCGCGACGCCGCCGAGGCAGCCAAGAACACCGTCGACCTGGTGACCGACCAGTACTCGCGCGGGGTCGTCGACATCCTCGATCTGCTGGACGCGCAGAACGCGGCGCTCAGCGCCGACCTGGCCGCCGCCAACGCGGTGTACGATTTCCTGGTGGATTGGATGGAGGTCGAGCGCGCCTCGGGCAAGTTCTTCTTCTTCATGACGGACGCACAGATCGACGCCTGGTTCGACCAGCTGAAAACGTTCTTCCAGGAGGCGCGTGCAACGCAATGACGAGACCGATGCGCAGAATCGATGTGACCCAAGTGCCCGTCTCCATGCGCGCGCGGGTCATGCAGCCGGAGGACTGCGTGCGCAAGTACGGCAAGACCTGAGCGGCTGCGAGCGCAAATCCCGACAACGAAGCTATTTAGCGCCGGCGCCCGAGCTTGCGTGCGCGCGGCCAGACGGCGGTCGCCGGTGCGCAAGCCCGCGCGGTGTGCACTTTTCTGCGACGGCGCGTTCTTTCGTTCAGGAGCGATGTCTCTGCAGAGGCGTATCTCCCACCCCGTGCGCGGGCCCGGCCCCATGGATACAGGGCCGACGCGGCGCTTGCGACACCGCCAAACGGTCGCCCCCCGGAGCGACCGGTGGCAGCGCCGCGCGGCCTGCGCATGTTCACAGAATGTCGACGCGCTCGGCGCGAGGCCGCTTGGGGCGGGTGCTCGGGTATCGCATCCCAACCCCGCGGCCGGCTTCGTCGCTGGGCGCAACGCGCGCGACTCTGTTAAGCGGTGTGTGGTCCAAGGACCAGTGCACCATCCGCTTGGGCCGCGCGTTTCCCGGGTCCGTGGCGCTCCCGAAGCCCCGCGCCGCGGGCCCGCTTTTCCTTTCTGTTGTGCAACGGACGGTTGTGCGGCTGCCACGTGCGTGCGGTCGGTGGGGCCCGACGATTGCGCCGGTACGGAGTTGCCCCTAAGCTGGCCACACCATGCCACCGCCCGGCAGCATCCAAGGCGACGTCCGCAAGTGCACGCTACGCGCCTGCCATCGCGTCGGCCTGTACGCCAACATCCGCAACCCGAACGACGCACGCTTTCTCGATCGAGCTTGTGACGAGCTCGTCGACGAGTCGGGGAGTTCCTGTCCCATCCACCCGCCATACAACGACTATCTTTTGACCTTCCGCCAAGCACTGCGCACCTGCCTGTTGGACCAGGGATACGAAGTCGTGCGCATCTATCTGCAACGCCTGTGCACGGAGGGCTACACGTGGGACGACTTCTGCCGCTACCACGCCGACCGCTTGTGAAACGTGTTCTTCTCGTCAGCGCGCTCGCCTGCGCCGCCTTGGACGACGGCGCCCGCGCGCAGCCGGCCGAAGATCCGAGCGCGCCCGTCGCCCTGCGCTCCACGCTGCAGAGCGGTGTCGAAGCGAAGGTCGAGCTGGCCGGCGGCAACGGTTGGCAAGAGGAGATCGTCTACGAGGTGTACTTCAGCACCGACGCGTCCGATCTCATCATCGAGGTGCCGCGTGCAGACGGTCGCGTCGATAGCCTCACCGTCTACCGCGTGAGCCCGCGCGATCGCCGGACAGAGCTTCGCGTGCAGAAGTGCCGTCTGATCGATGGTGTGCCGCGCTGCGTCGACATCGAGGGCATCGCCGAGCGGGTTCCGCGCTCGGGAAAGCTCGTCGAGCTGACGCTGCCGCCCGTACGTGTCGATTGGAGTCAAGATTTCTTCCGCGCGTCGATGGGCGAAGGCCGCTACACGCTCACTCCCACCGATGCCGCAGGAAACGCGCGACCGGACGGAGCGCGCGCGTCGGATGCCGTCAAAGCACGCACGTTGCCGACACTCGCCGATCTGGAGCGTCAATACGTGCAGCAGCGACCGTTTCTTCGGCTGAGCTTCAGCCCGTTCGTGCGCGATCACGCAGAAGGCGGCAGCTCCTTCGACGAGCTGTCGGCGACGTTCGACGGCGGCATCTATCGCTCGAACTCCGACGGGAATCGCGTGTGGCACGTGACCTGGGACGGCGACGTCGCCACACGCAAGCCCCTGGCGTTCGATCGCATGGCGTTGGAGGGTGGGCTCGGCGTCAACCTGCGCAGGCGCGATTGGCTGCCGGTAACGCTGGCGATGAGCCTGGAAGCGGATCGCGACCTGAACGCGCTGGACGTGTCGGGGCTCGCACGGCTGCGCTACATCCTGCCGTTCAACCTGAACGTGCAGTCGGGTCCCTACCGGCCCGCGCTCGCGCCGCGGCTCCAGGTGGTGGCCGCCGCGGGCCACGCGGCCCATCGCGATTCCGAGCTGGGAAGCGAAGAGCCGTTCTTCCGCAGCGGGTACGATGTGCGCTGGCGCGTCCCCATGGCGCAAAGCTCAGCGCTGCGGCTCCACCAGGCTGGCACCTGGAATGCGATGGCGGGCGCCGAGCCGCGCTGGCACGTGCTGTGGGACCTGCTGTTCGAAACGGAGCTGGGCGGCGTGACGTACTACGTCGGCTATCAGAAGGGAGAAGCGGCGCCGCTCTTCCAACCCACCGAAACGACCCGCATCGGCTTCACGCTCGCAACCGCGGGAATCCGGCGCAAGTAGCAAACCGAACACAACACGCGACGTGCGCGCTTCGGCGCATGGCGTAGCTTACTGCAGAAGCGTCATGCGACGCGTCTCGCGCTTGCCGTCGGCGCGCAGAACGTACCAGTACACGCCCGAGGGTGCGGCCTGGCCAGCGTCGTCGCGGCCGTTCCACACCACGCGATGCATGCCAGCGGGCAACGTGCTCCACGCCCAGCCACGCACACGACGCCCGGTCGCGCTGTACACCTCGAGCGACACGGCGCCTGCGCGCGGCAGCGCAAAGCGAATCGACGTCGCTGGATTGAACGGGTTGGGCTCGTTCGGATACAGCGTGACGCGTCGTGGCAGAACGGGGACGGCCTCCGTGGTCGTCTCCTGCGACGTCACCGCGCTCTCGTTCCCCGAAAAGTCGACGGCCGTCATCTTGTACGCGTACAGGCCAGGGTTCGCCACCGTGTCGGTCCAGCTCGTGTCGGAGGTGCGATACACCTCGTGGGCAGGCGTCGGTGTGAAGCCCGGATCGGTGTCGCGATAGATGCGGAAGTGGTGGAAGTCCGCATCCACGGGCGGATCCCAGCTCATCGAGTTGGCGCTCGCTCCGTACGTCACGCTGAACGTGGTGGGCGCAAGCGGCGCCAGGTTGTCCAGCGAGTAGCCGCTGTCGGGCGGCGAGTCGAAGAAGGTGAGCGGATCGCCGGTGGCGGCGCGCACGTAGAACACCGACCAGTGCATGCCGTCGTTCACCGTCGAATCCGCCAGCGTCGCAACGACGACGTTGTAGCTGGCCTCGGCGTGCGCCGGAACGCTTTGCACAAAGTCCCAGTCGGCCGCGATGCTGGCACCCGGCAGAGGATCGATGCGCCGGAAAACTTCGTACTGCGTGACGGGCGTCGGCGCGCCGGCGGCGTCGCGGCTCGAGGCCACGAACGTCAAGCGCACCTGGCGCCCCTGGTCGTTGCCCACGTCGAGGATCGACGCCACCTGCGGCTCGGGGAACTCGAAGGGCTCGCACTCATCGGGCACGCCGTTCGTGTTGACGTCCGATGAGGTCCCGGCCGTGATGTCGCACGCATCGGGAACTCCGTTGCTGTTGCAGTCCGGCACCGTCCCCGAGGCAATCTCGCACTCGTCCGGAATGCCGTTGCTGTTGCAGTCCTGCGACGTGCCGGTGGCGATGTCGTCGGCGTCTTCGACGCCGTTCGAGTTGCAGTCGAAGAAGCACTCGTCCGGGACACCGTTGCCGTCGGTATCCAACGAGGTGCCGTTCGAGATGTCCTCGGCGTCGGGCACGCCGTTGCCGTTGCAATCGCCGGCCACGTCCCAACCCATCAGATCGAATGCTCGCAGGTCGTTCGCGGTCAGCTCTTCACGCTGGCCGGGCGCAATGGTGGGGTCCATGATGCCGATGAACACGCCGGAGAGCTCGTCCGCCTTCCAGTGGCTGGCCTGGCCGCCGTCGCCCATGAGCGCGCCGGTCGACATCGCCAGGTCTTGGGCGCCGTCGTAGGTCATCTGGTCGGGACGCGTGTTGCCCGGCGACAGAACGCGCGGGTTGAGCGTGAAGTCCGCCGCGCCGGCGCCGGGCAGCATGCGCAGCATGTCCAGCGTGCGGGGGGCGAGCGTGGTCGGGAAGCCCAGCCACACGTAGAGATCCGCCGTGTCGACCTCGCTCATGAAGCCGAGCGCGTGCCCGATCTCGTGCACGACGATGGCCTGGCAGTCGAACTGCCCCGGGGTGATGCCGTCGGAAGGGTCGAAGTCGAAGTCCGACACCATGTTGTTGTTGAAGTTGATCGTCGCGTCGGGCGCGGGATCGAAGCTCATGTCGAAGCCCAGCGCGCGCAGGTTCGCCTTCGTGCCGGTGAGCTGATAGCCGAACGAGAAGCCCGCGGGGAGCAGGAAGCTGACGTTTGCTGAGTCTGGCAGGGCCGACAGGATGCCCTCGTCCACCTTCGCATCGGCCGTCATCGCGTCGCGCACCACGCTGTAGTCGGTCCCGAACACCTGGGGCGTCGTCTCGCCGAGGATCCCCGTCCCCAGGGACACGAGATCGGCGTCGAGGGTGACGGTCACGCCGTCCTCCAACCAGGCCGACCAGATGTCGATGGCGCTCTGCCATGCGGCGAGCGCCGCCGCGTTCGCCTGCAGCGTGGGACCCGCGTTCAACACGAAGTTCGTGTTGGTGATCTGCGAGTCGCCCGCGCGCGCTTTGCTGCGCAGACGTAAACCGCCCGGCGGAACCACGCCGCGCGATTCACGCAGGACGATGTGCTCGCCGCACGCGACGCCGTCGATGTGTGGGCGCACGTCGCGTGCGTACGCCGGAAGGCTGCAAACGAAGACACACAATCCCAGAACGGCGGCACGCAACATACGGACTCCAAGATCAAAGCAGGTACGGCGAATGGGATACATGGCGGCACCGTGGGACACGGCGTCGAATGGTGCTCCGATACGAAACGAGTCCCATCGCACGGATGAGACTCGTACAGGATCGAAGACGTCGAGACTTCCGTGTCTCGCGCTCTTCTATTGTAACGAGCGTCAAGCCGGTTCTCCAGGACAAACGTACGCGCGGACGTTCGAAGGACAACGCGACACGATGCAGCACGACCGATTCTTCCGAAATGTGGCCAACGACCCGATGTACGGATGCGCGTGCCGCGAGCGTGCAACGGAGACGTGCGATGCGATATCGCGATCCGGAACGCGGTGGCATGCGTTCTCACACGACACGACGCGGCACCTTCCGTACGGTTCATCCGCGGAAGGATGTTCCAGGCATTCTTGTGCGGAGAGGGATGGCACGGCACGGCGCACGAAAGCCGCTGCTCCCCGCAGATGGCGCGCCTGCGCACGATGTGGCATCATGCCATCGAACCCAGGCACACCCGGAGCGAAACGCATGAGCGACGAACGGCTCCCCGAAGGCATTCGACTGCCGGCGGACTTCAATCCACGGCGCGATCCGCCGCTGGATTTTCCCGACCGCGACCTGCACGAGATGACGCCTGCCGACTACGACGCGCTCGGCTTCATGTGCGGGCTCGAGGTGCATCAGCAGCTGCTCACGAAGAGCAAGCTGTTCTGCCGCTGCCCGGCCGGTCACTCGGTGGAAGCGTTCGATGCCGAGGTCCTGCGCCACATGCGCCCGACTTTGAGCGAGCTGGGTGAGTACGACGGCACCGCGCTCATGGAGTTCAAGACGCGCAAGGACATCGTGTATCGCCTGGAGCGGGGCACGGTGTGCACGTACGAGATGGACGACACACCGCCGTTCGAGCTCGACGAAGAATCCATCCGTATTGCGCTCGACGTGTGCCTGATGTTCGATCTCAACCTGGTGTCCGAGCTGCACGTCATGCGCAAGCAGTACCTGGACGGCTCCATCCCCACCGGCTTCCAGCGCACCATCATGATGGGACTCGACGGCGCGGTGCCGTTTCGCGTACCCGAGCTCGGCGTGGACAAGCCGCTTCGCATTCGCCAGCTGTCTCTCGAAGAAGACGCCTGTCGCGAGGTGTCCGACGTGGGGCACCGCATCACGTTCCGGACCGACCGCCTCGGGATGCCGCTCACCGAGGTCGTGACCGAGCCGGATCTGCTGACCCCGTGGGAGGTGCAGGCCGGCGCGCGGCTCGTGGCGCGCGCCACGCGCGCGGTCGGTCGCGTGCGCCGCGGTTCCGGTGCGGCGCGCCAGGACGTCAACGTTTCAGTGGCCGGCGGGCGCCGCATCGAGATCAAAGGCGTGCATCATCATCGCGGTCTGCCGCGCCTCGTGCACATCGAAGCGTTCCGCCAGCTGAACCTGCTGCGCATTCGCGAGGAGCTGCGTCGCCGCGGCATCCAGCATGGCGACCTCGTCGTCCCGGGCGGCGTTCCCTGGGACGTTTCGTCACTGGTCGTCGACGCCACACCGATCCTGAAGCGAAGCGACTACGCACCGCTGCGCGAAGCGCTGAAGCCCGCTCCCGAGCGCCGTTACGGGCGCCGCGGCGAAGACGCACCGGATCCCGCGCGTGAGGGCATGGCGTGCGCCGTCCGCTTGCCGGGCTTCGCCGGCATCCTCTCGCGCGCCACCCAGCCGGGCCTGACGTTCGCGAACGAGCTGGCCGACCGTGTGCGCGTCATCGCATGTCTCACGGCGCGCCCGTTCCTGATCCACTCCGACATCACGGGCTACGGCCTGCGCGCGCGCGACTGGCGCCAGCTGCGTACGACGCTCGGTGCCAGCAATGACGATTCCATCGTTGTCGTGTGGGGACCACGCGACGATTGCGCCACCGCCGGGCGCGAGATTCTGCTGCGCGCCGGCGAAGCTTTGGACGGAATCCCGTCCGAGACACGGCAGGCGTTCCGGGACGGCACGAACGGCTTCGAGCGCATTCTGCCGGGCCCGGACCGCATGTATCCGGACACGGATACGCCGCCGCTTCCGGTCCCCGATGCGTGGATCGAGCAATCGCGCGCGCAGCTCTCGGAGCGACCGTGGGACCGTGTGAAACGTTACTGCGCGCTCGGTTTGGCCGAACGCGACGCGGTGCAGCTCGTCGATGC
>JBFJHN010000083.1:0-7435 GCA_041613275.1 Candidatus Krumholzibacteriia bacterium
CGACAACCCGGTCATGCTGTACGGCTACGGCGGCTTTGCCAGCAGCCGCAGGCCGTCGTACTCGACGACATGGGTGTTCTGGCTGGAGCAGGGCGGCGTTCTGGCGCTCCCCAACCTGCGCGGGGGCGGTGAGTTCGGCGAGGAGTGGCATCGCGCCGGCATGCTCGGGAACAAGCAGAACGTCTTCGACGATTTCATCGCCGCCGCCGAGTGGCTCGTTGCGAACGGCTACACCAGCCCCGGTCGCATCGCCATCGAAGGTGGGAGCAACGGCGGATTGCTGACGGCGGCGTGCGCGTTGCAGCGGCCCGGGCTTTTCGGCACGGTGTTGAGCCGCGTGCCCGTAATCGACATGCTGCGCTACACGGAGTTCACGATCGGTTCGTACTGGGTGCCCGAGTACGGCGATCCGCAGAACCCGGAGCACTTCAAATTCCTGTACGCCTACTCACCCCTGCACAACGTGCGCAAGGGCGCGCATTACCCCGCAATGATCATCACGACCGCGGACACCGATACGCGCGTGCATCCGGCACATGCCAAGAAGTTCGCGGCCGCCATGCAGGCGAACAACGCGTCGAACAATCCGATCCTGCTGCGCGTCGAGACCAAGGCGGGCCACGGCGCCGGGAAGCCGACGACGAAGTGGATCGAGGAACGCGCCGACCTCTACGCCTTCACCATGGATCGACTGGGCATGGAAGTCGTGCCGGCAAAAGCAATCGTGGAGCAAACGCCGAGGTAGATCCGAGCATGTGCAGTCCCGGCGCTCCCAAGATTCCCCCATGGGAACCGCGGTTCGCCCTAGTCGAGCCGTTCGACGCGGTCGAGCAGCGGTGGAATCTCGTCTAGCGCTCGGACCGCGTGGGCTCGCGCAGGCGTGTTGCTGGTGCTCTTCTCGTCGAGATGGATCGCGTGCATTCCCACCGCGAGGGCTGCTTCGACGTCCTTGCTGACGCTGTCGCCGACATGGACGCACTGCGCCGGGGTGGCTTTCGCCTCATGCAGGGCTGCTTCGTAGAGCTTGCGGCTGGGCTTGGCGTAGCCGGTTCGAAACGACAGACAGACGATCGTGAAGAAGTCGCGCAGCCCGAGCACGTCCAGCACGTCGTGCAGGCGCGCGTCCATGTCGGAGATCACGCCCAGCGTGCGACCCTGTGAGCGCAGCGCCTCGAGAGTGCCGTGCACGCCGGGCAGGAGCTCCCACGGCTCGACACGTCGGAACAGCTCGAACACCTCATCGAAAAAGGCGTCGAAGCCCGGGAAGTCGTTGAACGGCTCGAACGCACCCCACGCCACGTCGCGCCACCACTGCCGCTCGCGCTCGGCGATGGTTTCGGGGGGCAAGTCGGGTGCGACAGGCTGAGGAATCGAGGCGATGGCGGTGTTGAAGTGGACGTCGAGTTCGTCAGCGGGTACGCGCAGTCCGTGGTGCGCGGCCACGTCGGCATAGATCTGGCCCACGGAGCCACGGACGCGCACGAGCGTGTTCGTGAAGTCGAAGAAGACGTGTGTGACGTGCTGCGGCATCCCGGCAGGATAGCCGAGCTGCACAGGACGGAACACAATGTACCGCCGCGTACACTCGCTTCCGATCGCGCCGTAGCGTTCCGCCGGCCGGCGTCTTGCGCCAACGGTGCAAGCTGTTGAAGGCAAATCCTTTGTGCTCGCAACCGGACGTGTGCCGTGAAATCGCGCCGAGTGGCACCGGCTGTGCGAAGTGAAGAGCGAAGAAGGGTGGCGGCCCGAACGTACGGTGCGGTGCAAGAGGCGGGTCGCTACCCTGATTCGTCTGCGCGCGAAGCCACCCGTCGCGCGCGTTGCTCTTGCTGGATCAAGGCGAAGCAGAGCGCGCGAGGCGCGCTTCCAGCTCCGTCTCATACCGATCGAGCCGCTCGACGTCGTCGAGCACGCCCGCCGCGGCTCGCACACGAGATTTTCCCGTTCGCCTTTCCCCGAACACGACGTCGGGCAGCTGCAACCCACGGAGCGCGTCGCCCCGCGCGGCAGCGTCGATGCGCTGCGCGAGATCGCGCTGTCGAGCGCTGAGCCAGCGCGTCCCATCACGCCCGGCGCCGAGATCCGCATTGACCCGCGCAGCCTGCGCGGGCGTCAACGGCAGCCAGCGAAGCGGCGAGCGCTGCAAGTGCCACTTGCGATCCGAGATCTTGGCGTCCCGTGCCGACTCGTCGGTGCGCACGGCGCGATCGCCAAGCTTCTTCCGCGCGACGGTGAGCTGTGCGTCACTGTGCGCAAAGACGCGGTCGGCGCAGTCGAACGCCACGGCGCGTTCCAGCAACGTTTCGTACGCAATGCGCTCAGGAAGATAGTGCACTTCGACGACCTCACGTCCATGGAGCCAGCCGACACGCGTGTCGACCACGCCGTCGAGTCCTCCCAGTGCAGCCTCGCCCTGCCAGAAGCAATGCATCGCAAACGTCGCACGCTCGGCGCGCCAGGTCTCGACCTCGTCGGCCGCGAGCGACAGATAGCCCGGCACCGGACGCTTCGCGCGTTGCAGCGCTTGCACCATCCGGCCCGCGATGCCGCCCGCATCCCACACGCCATCACGACGCTCGAGCAGCTCGCTGCCGTCGGGCGCGAAGAATCGCACGACCGGGTTGTTCCATGTGGGTTCTCGGAAGCGCGTCAGCGCCGCGGCGTCGGCGCCGTCGCGGTTGTTGTACACCGCGACCGGAACGAACTCGTTTTCGATGGCGTCGACGAGGAGCGGGTGTGACAACGGGCCGCGCCCGAAGTTGACGCACGTGGCGCAACCCGGAATCTCCTGGAAGAGAAGAAAGAGCGGTCGCGCGCGCGCGCGTGCTTCACGGAAGCCTGCATCGACGTCGCGTCCCCAGCGGACGCGTCCGAGCTCGACGGGATTGTTGGCGGCTCCGGCGCTCGTGGATGGCGAGGAGCCGCCATGCGCGCCCGGGGCGACTCCGAGAACGCTGGCGCCGGCCATGACGCAGGCGGCGGCGAGGGAATGCATGCGCGGGCCTCCTCCGGGGTCGCTTCCCATCTTACCTTTGCCGGGAGCGGCGGGTTCCGGTTGAAATCGACCGCTCCGGGGTGCCAGACTGCCGCCGGTTTCCGGCCACACGATGAGCGCGGCGCCTTCCGGGCGCGCGCACGAGAGGTTTCACCTCATGCAAGCGTATCTCGATCTGCTGCGACACGTCCGCGAACGTGGGACCTTGAAAGAGGACCGCACGGGCGTCGGCACGTACAGCGTGTTTGGTTACCAGATGCGTTTCGATCTGGCGCGCGGTTTCCCTGCGGTCACGACCAAGAAGCTGCATTTCCGTTCGATCATCCACGAGCTCCTGTGGTTCCTGCGCGGCGACACCAACGTAAGAAGCCTGCAGGATCAGGGCGTGAGCATCTGGGACGAATGGGCCGACGCTGACGGCGACCTGGGACCCATCTACGGCGCGCAGTGGCGCTCGTGGCGCGCGCGCGACGGCCGCACGATCGACCAGCTGGCCGACGTGGTCGCCGAGCTGCGGCGCAACCCCGATTCGCGCCGTCTGGTGGTGAGCGCCTGGAACGTGGGCGATCTGGACGCCATGGCCCTGCCGCCGTGTCACGCGTTGTTCCAGTTCTACGTCGCCGGCGGCCGGCTGTCGTGTCAGCTGTACCAGCGTAGCGCCGACGTGTTCCTGGGCGTGCCGTTCAACATCGCCTCCTACGCGCTTCTCACCGCGATGGTGGCGCAGGTGGCCGGGCTTACGCCCGGCGAGTTCGTGCACACGCTGGGCGACGCCCACCTGTATCGGAATCACGTCGAGCAGGCCGATACGCAGCTCGAGCGCTCACCGTATCCGCCACCCACCCTGTGGTTGAACGCCCAGATCACCGAGCTCGACGCCTTCCGCTTCGAGGACATCGAGATCCGCAACTACCAGTCCCATCCGGTCATCAAGGCACCGATCGCCGTGTAGCGCTCGGGGTGGGGCCTCGGGAGGTGCCGCACGTTGATTTCGATCGTCGTCGCCATGAACGCGGACCGCGTCATCGGCAAGGACGGCCAGCTGCCCTGGCATCTGCCCGCCGATATGCGCCACTTCCGTACCGTCACGATGGGGCATCCCGTCATCATGGGGCGTAAGACCTATGCGTCGATCGGCAAGCCGCTGGAAGGGCGGCTGAACATCGTTCTGACGCGCGACGCCAGCCTCCGCGCCCCCGGGTGCGTGCTCGTGGACACGCCAGACGCGGCGCTGCGGCGGGCACGCAGCACGACCGACATGGCGATCGATCCCAAAGAGGTGATGGTGATCGGCGGCGCCGCGGTCTACGAGGCGTTCCTGCCCCGGGCCGGGCGCATGTACGTGACTTTCGTGTATACCGATGAGATCGCGGGCGACACCTGGTTCCCGGAGGTCGACTTCGACGCCTGGCGGATGACGCACCGCGAGGATCACCGGGCCGACGACCGCAATCCATACGACTATGCTTTCGTGGTTTACGAGCGTGACCCGGAGCCCGCGCCTTGACAGACGAGCCCTTTAGCTGTAGGTTTGACAACAGGATACGTCTGCGGAGCCAAGGTATCCCGGTACGCGCGGCGGCGTCGCAACGCCCCGAACACGGCGCGAGACTTGCGACCCGTCCGCGCGAACGGCCCGCGCGCTGAGCAAGGAGCAACCATGGTCACGATTACGGAAACCGCAGCGCAACGCATCCAGTCCATCTTGTCCGGCAGCCCCGACGCCAAGGGCAAGGCGTTGCGTCTGTACGTGGAGGGCGGCGGCTGCGCCGGCTTCCAGTACGCGTTCAAGTTCGACGACAAACGCGAAGACGACAACGTGATGAAGCAGGAAGGCTTCGAGATCGTCATCGACCCGATGAGCCAGATCTACCTGGCCGGCGTGCAGGTCGACTACACGGAAGACCTGAACGGCGCGGGCTTCAAGTTCTCGAACCCCAACGCCACCGGCAGCTGCGGCTGCGGCAAGTCGTTCACCGTCTGACCGACGCGCGCACGTCTCGCAACCCACTCGTCCACGTTCCCGCGACGTTGGGGATCGGCTAGCGCAGCACCGCCGTGCCGAACTCGCACGCGTCCCAGACGCTTCGGCTCCACAAAGACACGTTCCAGCGTTCGAGCGCGCGCTGCGCAGTGGCGTCGTAGCGCGGATCGCCCGTGTGCGAGGTCAGCTCGGTCAGGAAGCGCGCGATGCGTGCGTTGTCGACCAGCGGCGTCAAGCGCACGCGCATGCGCTCGGGGGCCTGGGACGAGGCCGGTCGTGCATCGCGAAACAGGTGGCTCTCGGCGTCGTGAAACCTCTCCAACAACCCCTGCGCCAGTGCCGTGGCGCGCGTTGTCCACGTGCGCGATTCGGCGGGGTCGGCAGCGATGTTTGCGGCGGTCAAGAACGCCGATCCGACGTCGGCGTAGTCCATGGCGAAGTCGTGCGCCGAGGCCAGGAGGTTGCCGTCCGTATCCAGCGCGAAGTCGCGCGGCATCGTGCCGCCCTCGTCGAACACGACCCACAACGTTTCGAGAACGCGAAGCGCGCGATCGGAACTTCGGCCCGTTTCCAGCAGAGCCTCGCTGGCGCGCGCGTTGGCACCGCTCGGGTAGTGGGGCACGACATACGGCCGGAGCTCGGTGCGATGGTCGCTTCCGCGCATGCTCGTGAACTCTTCGCCCGTAAGCAGTGGCCAACCGTCCTCGTCGACGACGAGCGTGCTTTGCGCCGCCCGGAACATGCCGTGCGTTTCGTCCCACAGCGTGCCTGTGAGGAAGTCGCGCACGCCCGCGGCGGCTTGTCGATAGACCTCGTCGTTCGTCCAGCGCGCCGCCGTTTCGAAGTGCCGCAGCAGCAAGGCGTGCGTTTCGAGGAAGCGCGCGCGAGAGAAACGCTCGGGCCCGCCTTCCACCTCGCGCCAGAATGCTCCGTCGCGAAGAAGCGGCGACGCCAGGAGCTGGCGCAACCCCTGCAGGAACAGCGCGCGTGACGCCGGCTGGTTGGTGCTCTCCGCGTGCGCACGCAGGAATCCGAGCGCGTCCCAGCCGAGGATTGGTGTGTCGTGATCGAGGATTTCTTCCGGATGCGGCCAGGCTTCGGCGAGCGCGGACAAGATCTCCGCGACGCGCTCGAGCATGGCGGGGGCGGCGCTCGGAGGCCCCATGGGGTTCGCGTCCTCGAGGAGCGCGATTTCCGCATCCCTCGAAACGCTGGACGCGCCCTGGAGCTCGCGGATCAGCTCGCCGACGCGCGCGGGCGGCAGCGCGTCGCGCACGTCCCAGACGCGCCCGCGCGGCGTCATGAACACGAGCGTCGGCAAGGTGTCGAACGTCACGTGAAATCGCGCGTGCACGTCGGGCCGACGATCGATGTCGACACGCACCGCGAGGGCGTCGTTTTCGAGCGCACTGCGCGCGTCTGAGGCCTCGAGCGTCGCCGAATAGAGGCGAGCGCTCTCGCTCCAAGCAGCCCCGATCAGAGCGACGATGGGGCGCTCCTCCCGCGCGGCCTGCGCAAAAGTCAGATCCGACCAGCCGTGCCAGCGAAGTGGCGCCGTTTTTTCGGGAACGGCGAACAACGGTGGCGCCGCGGATTCGGGTGTGTGCGGAGTTTCGGATGGGGCCGCAGTTTCGCGATGCGTCTTGTGCTCGTTGCGCGGGATGACGCGTCCCAGCCACACCAGCGCTCCGAACAGCAGCACCAGAGCCACGAGCGTTGTGATGCGGCGCCGGCGCGGAAGCATGGATCTCCTCTCCGGGACGTGGACACCCTTCGACGGCACGTCGTGCAACGGGGCGCATCGCGCCGCAAAGCGCGAGGGCGCAGTATAGCGACTCGCGCGCAGCCGCGACCGTCGCATGCAGCGCCATTGACGCACCGCAGACGGTCGGGCACACTCCGCGGCATGGCCGAAGATCCTCGCTATCACATTCGCGTCAAGCCCGAAGACGTGGGCGGCTACGTGCTGATGCCGGGCGACCGGGATCGCGTCGAGCGCATCGCCGAACACCTCGACAAGGCGCGCACCGTGGGCGAGAACCGCGAGTACCGCACGGTCACCGGACAGCTCGGCGGCACCGACGTCTCGGTGGTCTCGTCGGGTATGGGCTGTCCCGCCGTCGCGATCGGTGTGGAGGAGCTGCGCACCGCCGGCGTGCACACGATCATCCGCGTCGGGACCACGGGTGCGCTCGGCCCGGGCCCTCGTTTGGGCGACGCCATCATCGCGCAAGCCGCCGTGCGCAGCGACGGCACCTCGGCTGCGTACATCGAGCGCGGCTACCCGGCCGTGGCCGACGTCGACGTGGTCGACGCGCTTCGACGCGCCGCCCAGCGCGCCGGACACCCGTACCACGTGGGCGTGATCGAATCCTCCGACGCCTACTACGCGGGCGATTGGCACGGCGAAGAAGCCACCGCGAAGCGCCTGGCGCTCCTGCATCGCGCCGGCGTGC
>JBFJHN010000084.1:0-7400 GCA_041613275.1 Candidatus Krumholzibacteriia bacterium
AGACGACAACCTACATCAATGAGGCCGGCGCGGCCGGCGAACGAACAGAGAGCGACCTGGATACGGCGGGCCGCGCGCGCACGAAGCAGAAGCCGCGCTGTCCCTCGTGCAGCTTGCAGTAGCGCGGGCACACGTCGCACTGGATGCGCCCGTCGTCGAGCACGTGCCAGTAGCGCCCCGGGAACGCCGGGTCGCCTTCGAACGTCTCCATGACGGGCCGGTCCACGGCGGACCACCTTCCCGAACGGCGCCTCGACACTCCCAACGATACATCCTGGGAAGGGTCGCAACCAGGGCGGTCCCGACGGCGTGTCGAACGGGCGAGCGCCGCGCGACTCAGCGATCGCCGGATGGCTCGTTGCGCTTCCGATCGTCCAGGATGATCTCGTACAAACGCTTCCGACGCTCACGTGAACGGCGCAGCTCGAGCTCGAGGTTGGGCGGAATACCGCTCCAGTCACGTTGCTCGCACTCGATGATGCGCGCGTCGGTGAGCGGTGTCGCGCGCTCTTCGACGGCGAGCATGCCTTCTTCGGCAAAGACGTTGGGCTCGAAGCAGTCGACGTAACCCTCCGGCGGCCGGTGTGCATGCGCGAGCTGCGTGGCGTGCGTCGGGGGCGTGCGGGCGATCACGCGGTCGTTGAGGCCGAGATAGTCGATGATGGCCACATTGGGGAGCACCCATCCGGCAATTCCGACCGCACCGGTGACGTGCACGGGGCGGCCCTCCCAGGGGATCTTGCGGCCGATCTCGCGCGTGGGCAGGGACGAGCTTCGAGACTCGAAGTACAGCTTGTGTTCCTGATGGCGGATGCACGCCGATTCGCGAATGAGACCGTGCTGCAGCTCGTCCCAGGCGCCGACAGCCGGATGCAGCCACGTGGGGAAGCGCGGTGCGACGGGCTTGAAGAGCAGCCCCGCATACTCCTGTTCGTCGCGGGTCTCGAGCCAGTGCGCCCACGGAAGCGGAATCGACACCAGCCAATAGACCACGATGCAGGCGACCGCCGCCGCGAGCCGGCGTGTCGCGCGCAGCGCCAGCCAGCAGGTCGCGACGGCGACGAGGAGTGGCACGTAGCTGAAAACGCGGTACTCGAAGTGATCGCCCCCCGTGGCGACGGTGTAAAACGCAACGTGCGCGGCGAGCGCGGTAAACACAAACCAACGCGCGTTCGGGCGAGGGCGCGTGCGGCGCGTGCGCAGGGTTCGGATGAACACGAACGCAGCAAGGAGAAGCGGCCACCACAGGCCGTACTCGATGACGAAGCTTGCGAGAAATCGCAAGCCACGGCCGGGCGCAATCCCCGTGTACTTGGCGTAGAACGTGCTGGGCAGCCAATCGCCATAGAGCGCGTTGCGCCACAGCACATGCGCCACCACCAATATGAGCGGTGCACACCAGACAAGCGCGCCGGGAGCGAAGCGCTTGTGTTCGCTGCGCTGAAGCCGGAAGGCGACCAGGACGAGGGTTGCGACGACGAAAAGCATGCCGTCGGGCCGCGTGAGCGCGATGGCGGCGGCCGCCGCGGTGACACGCAGCAGCCAACGTTCGTTCTGCGCCTTCGTGGGTGTGAGCGCCTCGTACAGCCACCACGTCAAACAGAAGTTGAACAGCGAGGTTTCGAGCCCAGAGCTCAGCCAGGTGAAAAACGTCCGATTGGACAAGACGAGCGCCGCCACGAGTGCAAGCAGAACCCCGCGTTTCTGCGACCCTTCGACGTTGCGCACGACACGTCGAAACAAGAGAAGCCCTACACAGAGCGTGGCGTAGCCGAACGCGAGCGCCAGAACGTTGCTCGAATGCGGCGGCGTCGCACCGGTCGAACGCCAGACAGCTTCCAGCAGGACGCACCACAGGAAGCTCGTGTAGCCCTCGACGGGCGCGAAGGGCTCCGGGTTCCACACCAAGCCGCGTCCCGCCACGCTGTTCGAGACATAGCGAAAGGCGATCATCGCATCGTCGGTGAGAAACCAGAACGTGTGCCAACCCCACCATGTGATCGCGAAGACGGCTACACCGAGTGCGGCGTACGCTGCGGAGCTCTGTTTCGATCTCAAGCGATACGCCCCATCCTTCGACCCGTATGACCGGAAGCGTCGACCGAAGCACGCGCTGCTCCGGAAATCGTGCTTCGTGCGTGCAGTGTGCACGGGGCGTGGCAATGCGTCGAGCCGGTTGGCGCTCGGATGCGTGGAAACGTCGGAATGGCCCTGAAAAAGGGACGGGGCGCGGAACAGAGTCCCTGCTGATACAATGAGGCCTGCTCGTCCTTTGTCGTTTTGGAGTTGGATGCTGCCGCGAATCCGAGAAGCGGCTTCGACCGCTCGCATGATGCGCGGTCTGATGCTCTGTGCCGTTGCGCTTCTTTCGTGTCGTGACGAGCCGACCCCCGTCGTTCCGGAACCCGAGTATCAGGTGGGTGCACTCGAAGGCTACGTCTTCGGCGCCGGCGAGCCCGTCGATGCCGAGGTCCGCGCGCGGGCGCACGAGCAATTCGACAAGGCGGCCGAAACGCGCACGGACTCGACGGGCTGGTACCGGCTCGAGTTGCCCGCGGGCCGGTATTTCATCCAAGCGGATCCAACAGTCGGATGGGCGGCCGGTGTGCCTGCGGATGACGTCGTTCAGCTCGAGCCGCGCGTGATGCGCCATGACATCCGCATGGGCAGGGTGAAGATCCGGGTGCCGGTCCCCGCCATTCTGGAGAATCGCCGTCTCGATGTGCGCCTCGAGTGTGCGACGCAGGAGTGTCGACGCTACATCCAGTACGAGCGGATCAAAAGCGAGATCCTCGAGTTCGATTTTCCTGTCGTGCACCCCGGGACGTATCGAATCGAGCTGAACCTCGCGGGCGCGTCGCCGTTTTGGTTCCCCGGGACGACGAACGAGGAAGATGCCGAGCTTGTCGAGATCACCGATGACGTTGCATCGACCTACGAGCTGTCGCTCGAGGGCATGGCTTCCATTGCCGGGAGCGTCACCGGGAGCTGGCAGCAGCTCCAGTCCGGCCCTCCGGTGGTTGCTGCGTTGTCTTCCGATTCCACGATGGTGGCGTTCGCCCAAGCCGACTCCGACGGCGAGTTTCGTGTGGATCTCTTGGCTGCGCAGCCGGTCAAGTTGGTCGTTCTCGCGCGTGGCGTCGAGAACTGGATCGGCGGGAGCAGCTTCCGGTCGGCAACAGTGTACTCGCCGGCACCGGGCGAGCTGGTGGAGGCGATGCCCATCGTCGAGAGTGGCATCCGGTGTCGGATGACCAGTGGCGGCTTTCGAACGAGCTACCGGACTTCCTTCTTGGTGAGGGACACGTTCGGGAACACGTATCAGCCGGACGTTCAATTCGCGAATCCCGCGTCCATTCCGAACCTTCCTCCCGGAAGGTACTTTCTCTACGTCCATGGAATGTGCAACGGAGAGACCTGGGGAAGCCAGTGGTACAACGGTGCATCGTCGGTCGCCCAGGCGACACCCATCGACTTGGCTCCTGGAGAGGTGGCGTCCATCACGATTGCGCTCGAAGAGGGCGCGCGAATGACGGGCAGCATCGCAAGCGCCAGCGGCCGGCCGGTCGGGGCACGGGTGAGTGTCCACGATGAGCACGGAACCATGCTGTGCGGCCGCTCGTTTGGGGATGGCGTGATCTCGTTTGCCGGATTGGGTGACGGCGACTATTACCTGGCGTCGAGCTTCTTGAACCTCACATGGTGGTACCCGGGTACGACGAACTTCGATCTCGCGGAACCCATTCGAGTACGGGGGCGTGCGGACGTCACGGGGATCGATTGGAGGTTCCCGTTTTGAACCGCCTCTTGCGTCTTTGGGCCGTCGCGCTGTCGTGTGCGCTTCTCGGGTGCGCAAACGACGTGACGTCCCCGGCCATCGAGCTCGTAGACGGTGGTCGAATCGTGGGGCGGGTGCGGACGGGCTCGACCATCGACGCGACGATACGAGCCGAACGCATTCAGGATGGCGAGAACTCGAGTCGCTTCAGTGTGGCCGTGAACCGTGATGGAACTTTCGAGCTCGACGTTCCGGCGGGGCGCTATGTCGTCGATCTCTTCACAGGACCCCGATTCTCGTATCGGGCCGCCGGACTGGGTTGCGGCGTCGCTCCGGACACGCTGTTGGTGGACGACGCGCATTCTCCCGTGACCACCAACTTCGACTTGGCTTCAGCTCGCGTGCGGATCGATGTGCCACAGATCTACAACGATGAATTCGTGAGCATCGTGTTGCACGAACGACCGCGTTCCGATGCGAGATCGTGCACTTTCAGCAGAAGCAGTCGGGTTCGCAACGGAGCCGCGGAAATGACTCTCCCCGCGATCGTCCCCGGTGCGTACCGTGTCGAAGTGGAGCTCGGGTCGTCCGGCTACGAGCGTCTCTGGTTGCCGGGCGTACGCGACTCAGCCGACGCGGCCTGGTTCGAGGTTTCTATCCATGAGACGGCCAACATTGCGGGCCGCTCGGACGTGGAGCCCGCCGGCCTCCAGGGCAAGGTCGTGGGTGCGTGGTTGGAGATGGGGCTCGGTGTGTATCCCACCGTGCAGCTCTTCGCGTTGGATTCGACGCGGGTTCACTACGGAACGAGCGTTGATTTCGACGGCAGCTTCGAGCTCCGGCTGGCTCTCCCCGAGCCTGTCAAGCTTCTCGTGGAGCACCTTGGGATCAGGCAATGGTTTGGGGGGCGGTCGTACGCAGACGCCCAGGTGTTCGACCTGCAGCCGGGCGAAATCGTCACCGGAATCGAGTTCGTTCAAAGCGCACTTCTGCTCGATTTTCAGGGCGAAACGCCGTTCGGCTCGACGGTGGGGCGGCTGTTCGATGCAGCGACGCTGGAACCCGCAGCGACCTGGTCGTTCTTCTTGGTATCGAGCGGACTCGTTCCCGTACCGAACCTCGTTCCGGGCACGTATCTCATGCGCATCGAGTCGGGATTTCGTGGTGCCTCGACGTGGGCGCCACAGTGGTTCGATCGCGCGGACACCCCGATGTTGGCTACGACCATCATGCTCGACCAAGGCGAGATCGAGCCGATTGTCGTGACCTTGGAGAAGGGTGGCACGATTGCCGGTTTGGTTCGCGATTCCGCCGGCGAGTCGTTGTATCGCGTGCACATCACTACGGCGGACGAACCGGAGACTTGGGCCAGCCGGTTCGTCTCCAGCGCCAATCCCGTGTTCGAGTTTCAAGGACTTCCCAACGGGGACTGGAAGGTAAGCGCGCAACGTACGGGGATCGAGTTGCCCGAGCCGCAGCGGGTGTGGTACCCCAGCACCACCGACTGGGAAACCGCTGAGGCCATTCCCGTGCGCGATCACGCTGACGTGACGGGAATCGAGATCGTCCTGCCCGCGTCCAACCCCTAGCCGCGCCCGCTACCGTCTTGCGCGCCCAGGGGCGTCAGTGCGTCAGCTCCTTGTACAGCCACGCCTTTGCCATGCGCAGGTCGCGATCGATGGTGGCTGGGGACACGTCCAGCACCTCGGCCACGTCCTTGTGCGTCAAGCCGCCGAAGTAGTGCAGCTCGATTACCTTGCTCTTGCGCTCATCGAACGTTGCAAGTCGGTGGAGCGCTTCATCCAGCGCGATGAAGTCGATGTCCGGTGTGTCGCCGACGACGAGAGATTCGTCCAGGGTTTCGCGTTTCCAGCCGCCGGGCCGCCGCTTACGGGCGCGGGCATGATCGACGAGGATGCGACGCATCGTGCGAGCGGCGACGGCGAAGAAGTGCACGCGGTCCTGCCACTCGATCTCCATCCCGACGAGCCGTGCGTAGGCCTCGTGTACGAGGGCCGTGGCCTGCAACGTATGCCCGGTGCGCTCGCGCTGCATGTAGCTCTGTGCGAGCCGACGCATTTCGTCGTAGACGATGGGCAGGAGTCGGTCGAGCGCCTGGGCGTCTCCCTTGCGCCAATCGAGCAGCAATTGCGTCACCTGGCTCCGATTGGAGTCCGACACAGCGCGTAACCTCTCGTAGGGTTCGAGCAAGCATAGCCGATTTGTGGTAGCGTAGGGCGCCTCGCGACGACGCGGTGAGGTGCGGGGCGGTCGTTTCTTCCCCGCGACGCAGCACGACCCTCACGCATCCCAACCACGGCGCAACTCCCGCAGCGGGAGTGCGGGAGCCCCAGGCATGAAACGAGCGATCGAGCGCATGCAGTCTCGTTGGGGTGTCGGGCCGCTCGGTGTCCTTGCGATCCTGGCGACGTTCTCCCTCACCGGCTCGACCGTCATGTACCTGGCGCACCCGATCATGAATGCGCTGCTGCCCGCGGACGCGCCGACCGCGCTTCGTGTGATGGTCTACCTGATCGCCATCTTTCCCCTGTACCACGTTCTGCTCTTCGTGTACGCGGCCCTGTTCGGCAAGCTTCGCTTCTTCTGGGAGAAGGAAAAGAAGCTGTTCTTCCTGCTGCGACGCGCGTTGATCGGAGCTCGGCGCGGTGAGCAGTGAGGCAATGTCGACGACGCATCAACGGGGTGCGGGAGCTTCGAGCACGCGCTGAGCCAGCGCCGTCCCGCTGAGGTACGCACCCTCCACGCGCGGTCCTCCACACCAATCGCCCGCCACGCCGATACGCCGTTGCACATCGAATTGATGCGTATCGGGCAAGGGTTCCTCGGGTTTGGCATATGCCCATCGGTGCGCCTGGGATGCGCGCACCGCGGGAGGATTGGTGCATCCCGCGCGCACGCAGAGAGTCTCGAAAGCGTCTCGAAGCAATCGGACGACGTGCTCGGGCGCTTGATCGAAGCTCTCCTGCGTCCAGCGCGCGCTTGCGTGCAGCACCCACGCCTCGCCGCCCTGGCGTCCCGGCTTGGACGTATTGCGCGCCACCCACTCGAGCGGCCCGGTGTTGACGAAGGCCGCGTCGAAGTCCACGTCGACCTGCGCATCGAAGCCCAGGAGGACGGCCCAGCACGGCAGCATGGTGACCTGCGCCACCCGTTCCGCCATGTCGTGCGCTTCGCGAAGAAGGGGCGCGGCCTGCGCGGGCGGCACCGTGACCAGAACCGTGTCGAACGTGCCGAGGCTCGTTCCGTCGGCGTCCGCGACGCGCCATCGTGGGCGCGGGGCCGCGGTCTTGCCTGGGTCGTCCCGTTGGAGCGTCGCCACGCGAGTCCCACACCGCACGTCGATCCCATCGGCCAGCCGACGCGCGAGCGCGTTCATCGCCGGAACGCCCACGTAGCGCGCGCGCTCATGTCGAGGCGTGTCGATGGTGTTGGGATTGAAAACGCACAGGCGCGGCTTCCATTCCGCGACGACGCCCCGGTCGATCCATTCCTGCACCGTCGAGCCGAACCCCGGATCGTCGACGGTGAAGTACTGAGCGCCATGGTCGAACTCGAAGCCCGCGTGACGGCGCACCGAGGCACGACCGCCGGGACCCCGCCC
>JBFJHN010000085.1:0-7389 GCA_041613275.1 Candidatus Krumholzibacteriia bacterium
GCGCGCCAACAAGCTCGCCCACAACCAGCGCATGCTGGACCAGGCGGTGCGTCTGTATCGCGCCAGCCTGGAGCTCGACCCGGACTACGCGCCGGCGTGGGCGCGACTGGGGCGCGCCTATCGCGTCATGGCCAAGTACGAGCAGGGGGATCGCCCCGAGGAATGGAAGGAGCTCTCCGCCGAGGCGTTCGAACGCGCCTTCCAGCTCAACCCGGATCTTTCCATCGCGCACAATCTCTACACGTACTTCGAGATCGAGGAGCTGGGTCGGGCGCACGATTCCATGACGCGCCTGCTGAAGCGCGCCCAGAGTCGTACCGAAGACGCGCAGATGTTCGCGGCTTTGGTCGTGGCCTGTCGCTTCTGCGGCCTGTTGGGGCCCTCGGTCGCGGCGCACGCGCGTGCGCGCCGGCTGGATCCGGAGATCGCCACCAGCGTGCAGTACACCTACTGGTTCATGGGAGACTACGAGCGCGCCATCCGTGCTGACGACGACGATGCCCTGTTCGTGCGCGACCTTGCCCTGACGGCGGCGGGTCGCGACGACGAGGCTCTGCAGAACTACCGCGAATACGAACGCCAGGCTCTGCCGGGGAAGCAGCGCGTGATCAAGGCCTGCCATCGGGCCGCGCTCGAGGGGAAGCGTGACGAGTGTGTGGAGCGCGCGCAGACGATGCTTCGCTCCCACTTCCGCGACCCCGAGGGCCACTACTTCATCTGTCGTTCTCTGGCGCGTGTCGGAGCGCAAGACCTGGCGCTCGAGACGTTTCGCGGCATCGTCGAGCGTCGTTTCCTTTGCGTCGAGACCTTCCGCACCGACCCGTGGCTGGACGTGCTGCGCGACGCTGCTGGGTTTCGCGAAACGCTCCACGAAGCCGAGCATGCGCATCGACAGGCACGTGAAACCTACGTGCGCGAAGGTGGCGAGAGCCTCCTTCTCCCGCTCGCGGGGGAGGACGATGACTGAGCGCGGGCCGTGGCGGCACGGCGTGGCGATGCTCGTGGTCGGCGGCGTGCTGATCAGCCTGTCCGCGGTCTTCGTGCGTCTGGCCGACGTCGGCCCAAGCGTCTCCGGCTTCTACCGCAACGTGTTCGGGGCGGCCGCACTGTTCGCGCTGGTGGGCCTGCGGCGCGAAAGCGTGTGGCGCGGCCCTGCGCCTCTGGGGCTGGCGTTCGTCGCCGCCGTGTTCTTCGCAGGCGACATCTTCTTCTGGCATCGCAGCATCCACTACGTCGGGCCGGGGCTGGCCACGATCATGGCCAACGGTCAGGTGTTCGTGCTGGCGCTGGTCGGCGCACTGGCGTTTCACGAACAGGTCAGTCGTACGTTCTGGGTTGCCGTTTTCATGGCCATCGTGGGGCTTGCGCTGCTGGTCGGCGCGGATTGGATGGCGCTGGACGCCACCTACCGCAAGGGCGTGGTCTTCGGCTTGCTCACCGCGGTCACCTACGCGGGCTATCTGCTTTCGCTGCGACGCGCACAACGTAGCCCCGTGCGCCTGAGCTCCGCGGCGGGGCTCGCCTGGGTCACGACGTTCACCGCCTTGCTCCTGTGGGGAGTCGTCGAGGTGGAAGGAGAAACGTTGCGCGTGCCGGACGCGCGCACCTGGACGATCCTCGTGATCTACGGCGTCGTCTGCCAGGGCGTGGCGTGGGCGATCATCTCGCGCGCGCTCCGCAGCGTCGACGCCTCGCGCGCGGGCCTGCTGCTCTTGTTGCAGCCGACGCTCACGTTCGTGTGGGACATCGTTCTGTTCCGCCGGCCGACCAGCGTCGTGGAGGGCTTCGGCGCTGCGCTGGCGTTGGCCGCCATCCACCTCGGAAGCACGCGCCGGCGCACGCCGTAGCGTCACATGCCCCTTTCCCGTGTTTTGCGTCCGTCTTTTCGGGGCAGAAGCCCCGTCGCTCGTTGAAACACTCCCTTCCGCATGTTCGCCGTCACGCCTGTGAGGCGTCAGCGCTTCCCTCACGCTTCGCGTACGCACCCGTGTCACGCGTCGGAACGCGCCTTGTATGGAAGAAGTTGCCGCGAGCTCCCATGGGGCTCGGGGTGCGCGTGAATTTGGTCATCCAGGAGGTACGTATTCATGTCTCGCTTTTCGATCGTCGCAACGCTCGCGCTGTGCTTGATCAGCGCCGTGGCCATGGCAGAGCCGCCCAGCAACGGTTACATCGGCGTCTTCGGTGACGCTGCGGGAACCGACTGCTGCGTGACGCTCAACAAGTCCGGCAACGGCAAGCTGTCCGTCTACATGGTGACGGGTGGCGCCAGCGCCGCCGGCATCACCGGTGCCGAATACAAGGTCACCGTCGAGCCGCCCGCGCCCGACGCTTTCATCCACTGGACGCCGGCGCCTGCGGCCAACGTCTCGGTCGGTCATCCGGTCGACAACGGCAGCGGCGGGGGAAACTTCGTCTCCTTCAAGTCGTGCCAGACGTCGACCGGGCTCTCCGGCGACAAGGTCTTCCTCGGCTCGCTACACGTCATCAATCTGACCGGCGAGCACAAGCTGGTCGTGCGTGCGCACGACGCGCCGATCAACCCGGCGTTCAACTGCCCGTCCGTCCTCTTGTGTGACGGTCCGGTGTTCACGCAGGTCTGCTTGACGCTCAAAGAGGGCGACCCGGCCCTGTCCGGCGAAGAGCCCGCGGCGTTCGTTTCCGCGGTGAACAGCCCGGATTGCGCCGGCACCTCGTGTGGCTTCGTCGCCACCGAGGAAAAGACCTGGACGTCCGTGAAGGGTCTGTTCCGGTAAACGGGTGATTCGAGTTTCCACGAGACGGCCGCGTCCCTCGGGCGCGGCCGTCTTCTTGTCGTGCGGCCGTGTGACAGAACGTCGTGAACACGCCGGCGTGTCCGGACACGATGTCCGACGGCGCGGCAGGTCTACGCGGAGAACCGCGCAGGCCAAGCCTTCCCGCTGGCATCGGATTGGCTCACGCACTTCGGGACGGGATTCCCCGCCGACGCCCACGGCGCCGGGAGCCCGCCGGATCGTGACGGATCGCGATCGCGCCCTCTGCGCCTGGGAAGGAACCCCAACGTGTCGTACCTGCACAAGCTCACGCGCGAGGAACACGGACAGGACCTGGCCGAGTATGGGTTGCTGGCCGCTTTCATCTCCATCACCGCGGTCGTCACCGTGCGCGCCCTTGGCCCGCTCGTGACACCGCTGTACGAGAAAGTGCAGAACGCCTTCTAGGCCGCCCCGGGCGGTCGTTGTCCCCGGGGGGAGCGGCGCCGTCGGTTCCTAGAGCACGACGCTTTCGCCGGAGCGAAAGTCGTACGGCGTCGTGTTGCGCCGGAACACACGCGCGCGCCCCGCGCCGCCCACCCGATACGTGGCCCGACCGCCCTTTTCCTCGCACGCCAGCCAAGTTTGCTCCTCGATCCCCACCACCGGGTTGTCACGCACGTGCAGGTACTGCTCGATGCGCTCGTCGCGCGTTTCCGCGAACGGCGCGGCCGTCGGATCGGTTTCCTGGTAGTGCGGGTTGAGGTTGAACGGGACCAGGCCCAGCGCGTCGAACTGCGTCATGCCGTCGACGTTCCAGTCGTTGGTGGTCAAGATGTTCGGTCCCGCGAGGTTCGAGCCCGCGCTCGATCCGACGTACGGCATCCCGTCGCGCACGCGCGCGCGCAGCGGCTCGAGCCACCCCGCTTCGCGCACGCGACGCAGGAGGTGATAGGTGTTCCCGCCGCCCACGAAGATTGCCCGCGCACGCTCCAGCTCGTCGGCCGAATGCTGCTCGGTGTGCAGGTGCTCGACGTCCACGCCGACCGGCTTCAGCGCCTCACGCACCCGCGCGCAGTAGGCGTCCTCTTCGCCGTAGGCGGCGGCGCTGACGAATGCAACACTCCGCACGGGCGCGAGGAACTCGCCGATCGCGGCGGCGCAGTGCGCCAGGAAGGGATTCCCCGAGTTGCTGATCAAGAGCGCTCGCATGGGGCCTCCGTTTCGTTTCGGCCGAGTATAGCCCGCTCCCCGAAGAAAGTACGGTGCCTCACGAGGCGTTGCTTGGGCCTGGCACCTGAGGTTAAGTTCCGTACGCGACCCCTCGAAGGCCATGTTCTCGACGCAGGTCGAGCCACTCCCTGGAAGGAGTCCCCGTGGAACGCCGCGAGTTCTTGATTCGTGCCGGCCAAACCGTCATCGCCGTCCCTCTGGTGCTCACCGCCGTCAGCTGTGGCAGTGACGACGGCGGCCCCGCCGCACCCAACCCGACGAACGAGTTCGACATCTCCAGCAGCGTCGATCGCGGTCACACGCACCGCGTCACCTTCACCTGCACGGACCTGAACGGGAACGAGCTCACCTATCAGAGCGGCTCGGGTGGCGGTCACACGCACACCATCCAGCTGCAGATGGGCGACCCTGCGCGCATTCTCAACGGGGAAACGGTCATGGTTTCGAACGTGCCCGATGGCACGGGGGACAACCACATCTGGAGCATCACGAAGCCGTCGAACGCCTGCACGTGAGCACGAAGTGTGTCGCGCCGTCGGGGTGCGTCCTGGACCGGCGTCCGATCGCGCTCTAGAATGGTCGCATTCCGCTTGGACCTGCCTCGCCTCAGCTCCAGGTCGGGTCTGCATGGCCCGAGACATGACCCACTCAGCCGATCCACGGAGGAACGCCATGCCCCCGCGCCGTCTCGTCGTCCGCGTCCTCGTGATCATGCTGCTGACCGTCGCGTCGGGTTCGCAGAGTGCGCACGGAATCGTCGGAGACGCGCACACCCGCTTCGACGTCGACCGTCTCGAAGTTCCGGGGCTCAGCAAGAGCGGGTTGCGTGTGGAGCCGGATCCCGCCACGGCGCAGGCGCTGCAGGCGTCCACCGCATGGTTGGCCTGGAGCGCAGAGCATCCCGGCTGGCACGTGACCTGGAACACCTGGACGCGCACCGCGCACCGCGCATTTGGCCCCGGGGTGAAGCTCGCGCTCGCGGCACCCCTCGATGCGGATCGAGTCGAGCGCGCCGGTCGTGACTTCATGGTCGAGCACACCGCGTGGTTGGGCGTGCGCGCGGGCGAGTTGGAACGCGTGCACGCGCGCGAGAGGAACGGTCGTTGGTACGTGACGTTCCGCCAGGTCGTCGACGGGATCCCGGTGCGCGGCGGGCGCGCCGATCTGCGTTTGGGCTCCGGGGGTGAGGTCATGCTGGTGGGCGCCGATTGGTTCCCCGACGTGCGGGTGACCACGACGCCGCGACTCGAGGCGGCCACCGCGCTGGACGAAGCCGCCCGCGATCTCGGCGCCACCCCGTCCGACGTGCACTCCGCGCTGCTCATCGTGCCGTTGTCGAGCTCGACGGGAACTTCTGCAGCGCCGGGAGTCCGCTACGTTCTGGCGCATGAGCTACGCTTTCGCACTGCCGAGCCGCTGGGCTCGTGGTACGCACTCGTCGACGCCGAGAGCGGCGCATTGCTCCTGCGCGAGAACCGCATCCGTTTCGTCGACGTGCAGGGTCGCATGACCGCCGACGTCGAGCCGCTCACACCGGGTGACCCACAGCAGGCGTTGCCGCTGCGTGACACGCGCGTCGAGGTGTTGGGGACGGCCGAGTTCGGCTATACCGATCCCGACGGCAACTTCCAGTTCACGACGGCGCAGGTGGACGCGGTGGACGTGCGCGTGCGGCTCGAAGGTCTGTTTGCGCGCATCCGCAACGCCCTGCAGGGGAACAGCACGCCAGAAATCGTCGAAAACGTCTTTCCCGGCACGCCCCACGATCTCCATTGGGACGATTCCAACTCGACGACGAGCGAGCGCGACGCTTACTACCACACGCTCGTGGCACACGACTACACCAAGGCATTGGACCCGGACTTCGACGGCGTGGACTACGTCATGCCGGTCACGGTGGACATCACCACGCGCGACTGCAACGCGTGGTTCGACGGCTTGGGGATCAACTTCCTGGCTCCGGGTGACCGCTGCGTCAACATGGCGCAGATCGCAGACGTCGTGTATCACGAGTACGGCCACGCCGTGACCTTCTGGCAGTACTTCCCGTTTGCTCCCAGCGGGGCGATGCACGAGGCCTTCTCGGACTACATCGCGGCGACGATCACCGGGATCCCGACCATCGGCAACGGCTTCCGCGGCCCGGGTACGATCATCCGGACCATCGACAACGATCGCACCTATCCGGACGACATCGTGGGCCAGGTGCACCAGGACGGCTTGATCCTCGGTGGAGCTCTGTGGGACCTGCGCGTTGCGCTCGGCGCCGAAGCGGCCGACGTGCTGTGGCACTATGCGCGCTACGGCTTGGCCGACAACTTCGACGACTATCTGCTCGACGTCCTGGTGACCGACGACGACAACGGCAACATGTACGACGGTACGCCGAACTTCGACGCCATCATCGAGGCTTTCCGCGGCCACGGCATCGGCGACTACCGCGTGCAGATCGCTCACGCACGCTTGCGCGACACCGAGGACGAGGCCAAGCCGCTCACCGTGAACGCCAGCATCACCTCGATCTTCCCGCTGGAAGCCGGAAGCGAGGAGCTGGCCTATCGCATCGACGGCGGTGCGTGGGTGCGCGCGGCGCTGGTGGAGACGGCGCCGCGGCAGTTCTCCGCCGACATCCCCCCGCAGAGCGCCGGCACGACGATCGACTACTACGTCAGCGCGCGCGACATCGAGGGACGCGTGGGTGTCGTTCCGCCCACGGCACCGGAGACCCCGTACACGTTCGTCGTCGGCACCGATACCACACCGCCGACGATCGTTTTCGTCGAGATTCCCGACCGTCCCGCGGACGCCGACGCCTGGTACGTGAGCGCGCACGTCACCGACAACCTCGACCAACCGATCGAGGGTGTCACGCTCGAGCACAGCCTCAACGCCCCGAGCCTGGACATCAACACGATGTTCGTGCCCGCCGGCAACGACGTGTGGTCGCTGTGGCTGCCCGTCGGGTCGGCCACGTTGGGCGACGTGCTGCACTATCGGCTGCGCGCCACGGATGGGGCGCTCGTGCCCAACGTTCGGCTCGCGCCTTCCGTGGACGCCTTCACGTTCGAGCTCGTGCCGGGTTGGCTGCGCGACTTCGAGAAGAACGACGCCTCGTTCGACGGTTCCGGCGACTGGGCTTGGGGCGTTCCCTCATCGGGACCCAGCGCGTTCTCCGGCGTGCGGGTGTGGGGGACGAACCTCGCCGGCAATCACGCCGACAACGCCAACGCCTTCCTCATCCTGCCCCCCGTGGATCTGAGCGGCTGGACGCGCGGCGGGCTGGCCTTCCGCCACTGGTACTCGACCGAGGCGACGTTCGACGGCGGGCGCGTGGAGATCTCGACGAACGGAGGCGCCAGCTGGGACGTCCTGCAGCCGAACGGCGGCTACCCGTCCAGGCACATCGCGGCGCTCGCAGGAC
>JBFJHN010000086.1:0-7373 GCA_041613275.1 Candidatus Krumholzibacteriia bacterium
CTGGGTGATCGACGTGCCCACGACCGCCGTGCAGAGCGACAGCTGGAGCAAGGTCAAGGCAAAGTACAAGGAATAGCCGGGCGCGTCGGTAAAAGCCCCGCCGTTTAGAGAACGGTGGCGTCCCCAACGGGATTTGAACCCGTGTTGCCAGATCGAAAATCTGGAGTCCTAGACCAGGCTAGACGATGGGGACGCCTGAGGGATGCCGCGCCTGGTGCAGCAAAAGCTGCGGGAAGCTAGCATGGGCTCGATTGGGGTGTCAACGGCGCCCGACGACGCGGCAGTTAGGAACAACGACACACCCGGTGGGGGCGCGCCAGCGAACGCCACCGTCCCGGGGCCCGGCGGCGAATGCGTTCGTTTCCGTCGACCCCGCGAGCTCGTGTGAATCAAAGGCCTCGGAAAACGCCGACGACCTTACCCAAGATGCGGACGTCGTTGGCCCCGGGATCGACTTCGATGGGACTCATCGTCGAGTTCTCGGGCACCAAGCGCACATGACCACCGTTGCGGTAGAAGCGCTTGACCGTCGCCTCGTCATCGACCATGACGGCAACGATTTCACCATCGTCGGCGTCGTCTTGCGGGCGCACAAGAATGTAGTCGCCGTCACAGATGTGCGCGTCGATCATGCTGTTGCCCTGCACGGCCAACATGAACGTGCCGCCGTGTGCAAGACCCTTGTCGAGCGAGAAGGTATCCTCAACGTTCTCGGTCGCCAAAACTGGCGAGCCGGCTGCGATGCGACCGATCAAGGGGATCTGCTCCACCTCGGCTCCCGCGGGAGCCATACCGACAACCTCGATGCCGCGCGAAAGCTCGGCGTGACGGCGAATCTTGCCCTTGCGTTCCAACGCCGCGAGATGGTCGTTTACGCCCTTTGTAGACCGGATGCCGAAGGCCTTCCCGATCTCACGAAGAGTGGGCGGAAACCCTTGTTGGTGAATGGCGTGCTTGATGAAATCCAGGATTTCCTGCTGGCGCTCGGTGAGCGGACGAGAAGCCACGTGGCTCTCCCCTGGTTTGGCGTGCAATTCGGTACCGGTAACGATACACCGAAACGGTACCAACATGCACCCCTGTAAGCCCGACAGATGACCGCCGCGCGCACGCGTAGGTCATTCCTGCGAGCGAATCTGTCCAACAACCCATAGGCGCGGCGCTTCGCGCGCCTGCACGGGTTTTGCTTTGGGTGTTTCGACCCACCCCGGCTCTTCGGCCACCGCAGAACGCGCGGTTCGGGTTGCCCGCCGGGCCGCTCGGCGTTTGGCGCCGGCGGGCTCCCCCTGATCCCGGTTGAGACGTGACGTCGCCTGCGCGAACAACGGCAGAACCGAAGCCGGTCCGCTCCCGTCGTGCGACGCGCCTGCCCCGCTCGTGGGCGTGGCGGACGACCGGTGCGCGCGGTCTGCTTCGTCGCCCACCGACCTGGGCGCGTCGTCCTTCTGCGGTGCGCGCGGCAAGCCGAGGTCGAGCTCGAGCTGCGCTCCGGGCGCGGACCCGCGCCTTGGCGCGGCCCGGCCCCCCGTTCCCTGGCGCTCCGGAGGCATGGCTTCGCGGCCCACGCTCAGGGACTGGAAGGCACCCGCTCGAACGAGGCTTTCCACCGTGCGCTGGGGCACGTCCGGCATGCGCGTTTCGAAGTCCCGTAGCGACCGAAACGGTCCACCCCGCGCGCGCTCGCGAACAACCTGCTCCGCGGTGCTCTCCCCGATGTGACGCACGTGGGCGAGCCCCAAACGGATGGCGTCGTCGTCGATGCACGACACGATCTCGCTCCGGTTGATGTCGACGTCTCGAATGGCGACGTGTCGGTCGATGGCTTCCGCCAGCAAGCGCTCGAGGCGGTCCGCCTGTCCGACGCAGCCGTTCAAGACCGCGGCCGTGTACTCCAAGGCATGGTGCGTCGCGAGGTAGGCGGAAACGTAAGTGAGGAGCGCGTAGCCCGTGTCGTGTGCGCGACTGTCGAGCCCACCGCCCACCGCCACGAGGAAGTCGAACAGCTTCTCGGCGCGTGGCAGCTCGATGCCGCTCTCGAGAGTCCCACTCAAGAACTTCGAGCGGTGGCGTGCGAGCTCCTGCCAGCTCCGGCGCGCCACGATGCCGCGCAGGTCTTCAGCCTCCTCCAACGTGTAGCCGGCCACGTCGAGAGCGATCCGCATGATCTGCTCGGCGTGCAAGATCAGGCCGTGCGTGGCCGTCGACACGATTTCGAGGAGGCTGTCCGCGGGCGACTGCGCCGAACGGCGCCGTTCGAGGAAGCGCTCGAGCATCCCGCTCGTTCGCGCCGCAGGGCGGTTCAACGCCATGGCGGCAACCAGGTCCGCGAACGACGCGGGCTGCAAGTCGCGCAGCAGCGCCTGCATCGATGTACCCTCGAGCTGGAACACACACTGCGCGCCTCCCTGCGCGAGCATGCGGAACGTGGATTCGTCGTCGACACCGAGCTCTGGGAGGACGATTGCGGCTCCAGTGCGCCGTTGAACCAGCTCGAGGGCTTCCTGTTGAACGGTGAGATAACGCAGGCCGTGCAGGTGGATCTGCATGAGCCCCATGACGTCGGCTTCGGCCGGCGTTGCTTGGGCCACCAGCTCGCCGCGCGTGGCGCGCTGCAGAGCGACGTGATGTCCCAAGGACTCGGCGGCCAGGAGTACGGCACCGGCGTTGGGTGCCGGCGGCAGAGCCAAGCCTTCGAGCCGACGCGCGACGTCGACCGCGCGGCGCACGTGCACGCTCTTCTGGTAGGCCACCCGCAGACGCGAGGAGCGGTCCAGCGCTTCCTGGAGCGTTCCGGCCGCGCCGGACCGCAAGGCGGGCAGCAGAGGCTCGAGAGCTTCGTTGGGGCACGCCAGGGCCTCGGCGGCCTGCCGCACGGCCGCCGCCGGCGTGCGGCGCGGAACGACGGCCAGAAGTGCCGTGCGTTCGCTCCCATGCCGGGTGCGCAGGTAGCGCACCAGCTTCTCGCGGCCGCGATGTCCGACGTCGAGGTCGAGCTCGGGCAGGGAGCGGCGCCCGCGCGACAGCAAGGGCTCGAAGTACAAGTCGTGCCTGAGCGGGTCGATGTCGGTGATGCCCAGCGCGAACGCTACCAGGCTGCCCGCCACATGGCCGCGACCGGGGCCAACGGGAATGCCCTCCTCCTTGGCGTATCGCACCACGTCCTGGACGGTGAGGAAGCAGCTTGCCAGCTTCTTCTCTTCGATCACGGCCAGCTCGTGAGCGATGCGGTCGCGCGCTGCGGCGGGCGCGTCCTGGTAGCGCGCAGTGCCGAAACGTTTGCAGATGCCGCGCTCGCACTGATGGCGTAGCTCGGCCTGCGGATCGCGCCCCGACGACGGTGTGAATGTCGGGATGTGGTTCACACCCAGGTCGAGATCGAGCTGGCAACGTTCGGCAACCAGATGCGTGTTGGTCAAAGCTTCAGGCAAGTCGTGGAAGAGCCGCTGCATCTCCACGTCGCTGTGCAGGTGTTGGTTCGGGCGCACGTACGGACGCGACGGATCGGACAGCGCCCGGCCGGACGCCGCGCAGCGCAGCGCTTCGTAGGCGGTGGCGTCGTCGGCGTCCAGGTAGCGCACCTCGTTGGCCGCCACGAGCGGCACGTTGAGCGCGCGCGAGAGGCGCACGACCTGCGGCTCGAGAATGCTCTCCTCGCGCCCGCTGTGCCGTTGCAGCTGCACGAAGAAGCGCTCGGCGCCGAACGTCTCACGCAGGCGCGCGGCGACCCGTTCGGCGTGCTCCGGCTGGTTGTGCAGGAAAGCCTGACCGATGGGCCCGGCGTGCCCACCATCGAGCGCCACGATCCCGGCATGGAAATCTTGAACGTCGTCGAGCGTCACACCCGGCTCGCCATCTCCCTTTTCGAGCTGGGCCAGGCTGACGAGACGCAGGATGTTGCGGTAGCCGTGTGCGTCGGCGGCGAGAAGCGTGAGCTCGGGCGGCATGGCGTTCCACGATGGCGCCGACGGCGCGTCCGGCAGCAGGTGCACGCGGACACCGAGCAACGGACGCAGCCCCGCTGCGCGCGCAGCCACGTAGAACTTCACCAGACCGAACGCGCTGTGCCGATCGGCAATGCCGAGAACTTCGAAACGCATGGCCCGTGCACGCTCGACGAGCGCTTCGACACGGCACATGCCGTCGAGGAAGCTGTACTCGGTGCGAACGGCGAGTGGGACGTACGTCACGTTCAGTCTCCCGGTTCGGGTCGTTCCCCCGCGAGGCCCGCGCACCACCTTCGGAGCTTCGCCTTGGTGGTCGAATCGCCTGGTCCGCAGGTTCCGGCCCAGTGGGTTGATCGACGCCAGCAACGGCTGACGAATGGATAGTACTGCTACGATGTTTAGTAGTCAACGAGCTCGGCGAAAAACCGACAAAGCAAGCGTTTGCAGTTGGTTACGGTGCTTCAAAGCGACCGTCGGGGGGCGTCTGGATGGAAACGGGCTCGCCTACGATCCGGAATCGCGGGTCGGCTTTCGGAACTCGAAGTGGTGTACGCGGATGCCGACGAATTCCTGCGTTTCGTGGTCCACGGCGCGCTCGGCGCAGGCGCGCCGAACGTACCCATGCGGGTCCAGCTTCTCCGGTCTGCTCTCCAGGAACCACAGCGCAGCGTGGTCGGCGGCGATGCGCTCGACGTAGGCCCGCGCTGCCTCCAGGCTGCGACCCGACGCGGGCTCGGCGTGCTTCACCCGCTGCGGCAGCTGATCGTAGTAGCGCAGCGGAAAACCGAGATTGATGTGCAGCACGAGATCGTCGGGCCGAGCGTGCGCGAGCACATACCGAACGGCGCTGCGCGCGTCGTCACGCCCGTAGCGTGGCACGAAGAGATAGTTGGCGCACGACCAAGCGCTGACCAGCAGCACGAGCACGGCCGCCCCCGTACCCGCTGGACGCGGCAGCCGCCACAGGCCGCGCGAGACGAACACCAGGTACGCGGGCAGAAGCACGCTCAGGTAGCGCGCGTTGAACGGCTTGATGTTCGTAGCCGCGAGCCACACGGTGAACGACACGACGACGAGCGAAACGCCGACGAGAAGTGTCCGACCCGCCTGCGCTCCACGCCCGAAGAGGCCGACGACCAGCGGAACGCCGAAACCCAGCACCACCGCCGCGAGCAGTGGCCAGTGTCGCGGTCGCGCCGCCGCCGCCGGCTCGGCGCGGAGCTCCTCGAGCGTGGGCCCCAGGCTGTATCCCACGGCGAACGCGTATGCCGTGTAGGGCAGCGACATGGGATGCAGCGTCGTCTCACCGCGCAGAGGTGCGTCTTCGCCGATGTCGGCTTCGACGCCCACCAAGCGCTCCGGACGCACCTGCTGGCTGGCACGCCACGCGTACGGCACCAGCAGCAAAGCGAGCACCACGTGAGGAACGAGCCACATCGACCACGCGCTCCGATTGCGCGCGAGCGCGAACGCCACCCACAGGTTGAGCCCCAGCGCCAGGAACACGCCGTTCAGGTTGCTCAGCATCGCGAGCAGCTCGAAGACGACCAGCCACCCGCCACGCCTCCACGTCGGCCGCTCGACCAGATCCCACGCCGCCGCGAGCGCCAGACAGGAAAAGAGAATCGTGAACGCGTAGTTGCGCACCTCCTGCGCGTAGTACAGCGCAAACGGCGACAGCGCCAGGAGCGCCGCCGCGGTCAGGCCGAGCCGGGCTCCGCCGAGCCGCGTCCCCAGGCGCGCGATCGCCGGAATGGCCAGCGCTCCCGCGACGGCCGACGGCAGCCGCAACCACCACTCGTTCATCGACACGCGGCTCACGACGTAGACGGCCGCCGCGTGCAGCGGCCCGTGGATGTTGTCGAGCAGGGCGCTCCAGCCGGCCGACTCGATCTCGGCGATCCAACCGATCGTCATGCCCTCGTCGATCCAGATGCTCTGCGCCCCCAGCCGCGCGAAGCGAAGCGCCAGGCCGACGCCCGTGATCAGCAGGAGCAGCCGACCGTACCGTCGTCGCCAACGCGCGTCGTCCGCAGCGTTCACCGGCCGTCCTTTCGCAAAACCGCGCCGCGCCCTACTCGCCGCCCGCCGGAAGGTTCACCACGTACTGCCACGGGTCGACGCGGTGTGCCTGGAACAGCGCCCACACGCGGCGCGATTCGTCGGGAGCCATGCCGTTCGGGGGCGTGTCGTACTCGATGCGCGAGTTGTCGTCGGTGTTGATGATGGCGCCGCGCGTCGCCGCCTGCATGCGATCGCCGGCGACCAGCAGCTTGTCGACGAACGCCTCGGGCGAGTCGATGCCGATGCGCCCCAGCGACTCGCGCAGGCGCGGATCCTCGAGCTTGCGGCGCACGGCGTCGACATCGATCGCGAGCGGCGTCTGCGCGCCGATGAACAGCAAGGCGTCCTGCCCGCGCGGACGCCACACCGACGTGTGCGCCCACACGTCGGCCCAGGTGCGCGCCAGGATGCGAATGTTCTCGGCCGGCATGTTCAAGATCTGCACCCAGATGCAGGCCACGCCGTCGGGGTTCAGACGCTCGCGCATGGCGACAAAGCTCTCACGCGTGAACAGCGCCGCGGCGCCGGCGATCCACGGGTTCGACGGCTGCGAGACGATGACGTCGTACGTGCGCGCGCTGTGCCGCAGGTGCAGCCGCCCGTCGCCCAGGATCAGGTTGGCGCGCGGATCGTCCAACGCGTTGCCGGTGTAGCGACCGAAGTACGTGCGCGCCGCGTGCACGACGCCGCGCGAGATCTCGAGAGCGTCGATATGCTCGACGTTGCGATGCTCCTCGATGCTGCCCAGCGTGTTGCCGCTGCCCACGCCGAGCAGCAGGACGCTGCGCGCCTGGGGGCGCAGCACGAGCGGCAGGTGTCCCAGCCAGTTTTGTGTGGGATGGAAGCTCACGGCGTCCGTCTTGCCGTTGATCACCAGCCTGCGCTGTCCGTCGGGCTGATCGACGACGGTGACGACCTCGGCCTCGCCCTCCTTGTAGTAGACGATCGACTGCTGCATGCGCTCGCGCATCTGCTCCGGCGTGCGCGCCGTGGCGTAGCGCGGCGCGTTGACGTAGACGCCGCTCGTGAGCACGGAGCGATCCCAGTCGGGCGCGACGCGCACCATCAGAATCGCCAGCGTCACCGCGGCCGCCGGCAGCGCGAAGCGGCGCACGGGAGAGGCGCGAAACGCCTGCGTCAGATACGCGGCGCCCACCACGACGTAGATGCCCGACGCGGCCAGGATGCTCTGGCGCAGGCCGATCCACGGCACCAGGACGAAGCCCGTCAACGCCGCGCCCAGAATGGTGCCCACGGCGTTCACGGTGTAGGTGTCGCCGACGGCGCGCGCGGCGTCCTTCAGCGTGCGGGCCACCGCGCGTGCCAGCAGCGGGAACAACGCCCCCATCCCCAGCGTCGGCACGA
>JBFJHN010000087.1:0-7359 GCA_041613275.1 Candidatus Krumholzibacteriia bacterium
AAAAGGGTGGCAGCCATTTGATCCGCCACACCTGCGCCCAGCACCTCCTCGAAGGCGGCGCCGACATTTGATCCTGCGCCCCTGCCGGTGCTCGGCCCCTGTCTGATCGTGGTGACGCTCATCTTCTTCATGTAGCTCGCAACGGAGGCAGCGATGCGCTCTTACACCATGCTCACGCTCCAGGGTTCGTCGGACGCGATGCGCGCGTTCCTGGCGGGTTGGAGCGCGGGCAGGGGCATGAAGCGCGACGATCTGCGGCGGCGGGTCCTGTGGCCGAAGGACTGGCGCATCCAGGCGGAAAGCACCATGCGCGGCGTGGTCGAGGCGCTGACCCGTCAAAGCGATTTCGAGGTGCTGCTGGCAAGCGAATGGGTCGACGAAGTCGTCACGGCGCTGGGGCCGTGGTCGCGCCGGCTGGACCTTCAGCTGCTCGGTCAGGTTCCCATCCGGGCCGCGTACTTCGACTTCGAGTTCGAGATCTTTGCGCGCGACCAGGCCGCGGACGTGAGGTCCATCTTCGAGGCGCTGCCGGAGGGCGTGAACGTCTCGTCCGACTACAACCCGGTCGAGACCTCGGACATGAGCGCCTCCGGCGCCGAGATGTACGCACCCGCACACGATTACAAGTTCCAGGGCAAGGGCACGGTCGGAGGCGATCTGCGCGGGGTCCTGGAAGTGCACGAGCGCGCGCGGCGACACGAGCGCATTCGAACGAGCGACGTCAAGCTACGCTTCGAGACTTGAGTTCGGATCCTGAAACCACAGAGGTCACGATGTCCGATCTTCACGAACGGGTTGCGGATCTCGCGCGCCGCGCGGTGCAGAACAACGTGTGGCGCCAACGCCGCTGCTTCAACCTCATTCCCTCGGAGACTTCGCCCAGCCTGCTGGTCAAACTGTGCGAGATCGCGGATCCCGCCGGGCGCTATGCCGAACACCGCACGCTCAAGGGCAACGAGATCTACTACTACCAAGGCACGGATTTCATTCGCGACGTCGAGGAAGAGGCGCAGCGCGAGATGCGCACGTTCTTCGATTGCGCCGAGGCCGAAATGCGTCCCATCAGCGGCCAGATGGCCAACGAGGTCGTGTTCAAGGCGCTCTTGCGTTTCTGGGCCAAACGCCACGACGTCACGGGACCGCGACGGCTCAAGCTGGTCATGAACAACGACCTCACCAAGGGCGGCCACCTGAGCGCCCAGCCCATGGGCGCCTTGTTCAACTACGTGGAATACGACCACGAGCGCGGCACCGACTCGGTCGTGAACTTCCCGCTCAGCGACGAGAACCCGTATCGCACCGACGTCGACAAGCTGCGCGAGCTCCTCGACCGTCATCATCCCGAGCTTATCGTTCTCGGCAAGAGCATGTTTCTATACCCGGAGCCGGTCGCCGAGATCGCCGAGATGGTGCGCGACATGGAGCCGCGTCCGATCATCCACTACGACATGGCTCACGTGCTCGGACTGTACGGCGCCTTCCAGGCGCCGTTGGAGCAGGGCGCCGACGTCGTCACCGGCAGCACGCACAAGACCTTCTTCGGGCCGCAGCGCGGCGTGATCGTGGCGAACCTGGACAAAGAGCATCCGCTGCGCAAGCTGTGGCTCGAGATCAAGGGACGCGCCTTCCCCGGCTCGACGAGCAACCATCACCTGGGAACGCTGCTTGGACTGCTCCTGGCGACGTACGAGATGAACGCGTTCAAGAAGGAATACCAGCAGGCCGTCATCCAGAACGCGCGCGGCTTCGCCCGGGCGCTGGCTGCCGCGGGACTGCACGTCGAGGGCGACCCCGTGGACGGCTACACGCATACGCACCAGGTCATTCTGCGGGTGCGTGAGCATGGCACCGGCGAAGAGATCGCGCGCCGGCTCGAGGAAAACCACATCGTGACCAACTACCAGGCGCTTCCCGACGACGCGAGCTTCGTGGGAACCAGCGGGATCCGCCTCGGCGTGCAGGAAATGACGCGCTTCGGTCTCGGCGAGCGCGACTTCGAGATGCTGGCCGGGTTCATCGCCGCGGTCGTGGTGAAGAACAAGGACGTGGGCGAACATGTCGCGCGCGAGCGCCGGCGCTTCACCGACATGCAGTATTGCCTGCCTCCGGAAGAGGCCCTGCCGATCGCAGCGCAGCTGCTGGCGTCGATCCTTCCCAGCTCGGACTACGCCAAGAGCTTCGCGGACGGCCTCGCGGAGGCCGCGGCAGCGCTGGAAGCGTGAGCCGCACTCTGGGAGTCGACGGCGCGAACACAGCGCGCGCGGCGCCCGACACCACACCTGCACGCAACACCTGGGCCCGTCTCGCCGCGGGTCCGCTCCTCGCTCTCATCGTCTACATGTCCCTCGCAGGTCTTTCCCCGGGTGAAGTCGCCCCCGGGGATGCTCCCCCGCTCAGCGCATCGGGGCGTGCCACCGCCGCGCTCGCCGTCCTCATGGCGACGTGGTGGATCACCGAGGCGCTGCCGCTTGCCGCCACCGCTCTGATTCCGTTGGCCTTGTTTCCGCTGTGCGGGGTGGCGTCGATACGCGACGCGGCCGCCCCGTACGCGCACCCTCTGATCTTCCTGTTCCTCGGCGGCTTCCTGATCGCGCGCGCCGTGGAGCGTTGGGGGCTGCACCGTCGTGTCGCGCTCTGGACGGTCCTGGGTGTCGGCACGCGCCCCGCGCGTTTGGTCGGCGGCTTCATGCTCGCTTCCGCGTTCGTGAGCATGTGGATCAGCAATACGGCCACGACCGTGATGATGCTGCCGATCGGAATGAGCGTTCTGGGCCTGGCCTCCGAACGCATGGGCGCGATGCGGCTCGGCAACTTCGGCACCGCGCTGATGCTGGGAATCGCGTACGGCGCCTCGATCGGCGGGACCGCGACGCTCGTGGGTTCGCCGCCGAACGCCTTCTTGGCCGGCTTTCTCGCGAGCACGCACGGCATCGAGGTCGGCTTTGGACGCTGGATGCTCATCGGCCTGCCGCTCGTGGTGGTGTTCCTGCCAGTCGCATGGCTGCTGCTGACACGGGTCCTGTATCCCCCGCCGCGGGACGACCTGGTCGGCGGACGGCGGGTGATTCACGACGAGCTGCGGGCGCTCGGGCGGATGTCGCGCGGTGAGAAAATCGTCGCCGTGGTCTTCTGCGTCACGGCGCTCGGCTGGATCACGCGCGAGCCGCTCACCAACGTGGCGTGGGTGCAACGCACGATGCCCGCGCTCGCGCGTCTCGACGACGCCGGCATCGCCATCCTGGCTGCTCTGGCGTTGTTCGCCACGCCGGTCGAGCCGCGGCGTCGCATCTTCGCGCTGAACTGGGACTCGGCGCAGCGCCTGCCGTGGGGAGTCCTGCTCCTCTTTGGCGGCGGACTCAGTTTGGCAGCGGCCTTCCAGTCCAGCGGGCTGGACGTGTGGATCAGCGGCCCGGCGCGCGCGCTTGGCCGTGCGCCCGCGGCGGTCCTCGTGGCGTTCGCCGTCATCCTCATCGTCTTCTTGACCGAGCTCGCGAGCAACACGGCCACCGCCGCAACGTTCCTACCCGTCTTGAGCGGTGTCGCCCTGGGCGCCGGCCTGCCCCCGACGCTTCTGGTCGTTCCCGCCGCGCTGGCCGCGAGCTGCGCCTTCATGATGCCGGTGGCCACGCCGCCCAATGCCATCGTCTTCGGCTCGGGGCACGTGCGCATCGGACAGATGGTACGCGCGGGACTTGTGCTCAACGTCGCGAGCATCGTGTTGATCAATTTGCTCGCGCACTCGTTGGTCGTGTGGGTGCTGCGCGGCGCCTGATCGTCGCCCTTCGAGACCGTGCGCGGGGTCTCCGGCTGCGGCGCTCCCGAGCGTTGCGCAGGCTTTCCCCCACTGCCGCCGCGCGCGCGTGGCGCGTTCGATGCACCGCGTCGATTCGAACCTCCGACAACTCCTCGAGCCAGGGATCGTGGCGCATCATGGGATGCCTCGGGAAACGCACCGAAATGCGCACCGCGGGTCTGGTGACCGTTTTCGCCCTCGCTTGCGTTGGCACGATGCTCGTTTCCTCGCGTGGGAGCGCGCAGCCGAGCTACCCGCGCTTGGCGAATCTCTATCTGCGGGGAGCGGTGGACCCCAACGCGTTCGATGCTCTGGCTGCGTGGGACCTGCTGGTCCTCGACCCCGCGTGGTCGCAAGACGACCTGGCACAGCTGCGCGCACGCAACCCGGACGTGCAGCTCCTTCTCTACGTCAATCCCTACAGCGTGGTGTGGCCATCGGACACGGACGACGCGTGGTCGCGCGCCAATTCCGCCTATGCCGACGCGCACACGTTGTGGTGGTACGACCGCGACGGCCAGCCGGCATCGGACTGGCCGGGAACGCGCATGGTCAACATCACGGCCTTGGGTGCGCCGGGCCCGGAGGGGACGTGGCGCGAGTTCCTGACCGCACGCATCGCGGACCTGGTCGCAACGCGCCCCGACGTCGACGGGATCATGCTCGACAACTTCTGGCGCAGGCTGTCCTGGAACCAAAGCCGCCTGCAGCTCGACAGCGACTGCAACCCCGCACACAACCCGGGCGGCTGCGACGGGGTGGCGGACGGTGACTCCGCCCTGGATGCGCGTTGGAATCAGGCTCTCGCCACGTTCGCCGCGAATCTGCGTGCGCGGCTCGACGCGCTCGAAGCGCAGCGCACGCGCCCGTTGCTGCTCATCGGCAATGGGGCGAGCGACTATCACGCGTGGCTGCAGGGCGCGGTGCACGAGTTCTTTCCCTCAGGTTGGACGCAGGTCGACTACGGCAACCCGTACGGCTACAACTGGAACTTCGAGATGTTCGACCCGAACGGCGGTTATCTCGCCGCGCCCTTCTCCGCCACGCCGCAGCGCGCTGACATCATGAACGCGGCGTTCGTCGGCACGACCGCGCAACCGTTACGGACCACGGAGTTCGAGCGGCACAAGCGCTTCACGCTGGTGTCGGCGCTGCTGGGAGACGGCTACTACAGCCTCGACGCCGATGCCGACGGGGGTCACGGCTCGCTGTGGTGGGAACCCGAGTACGATCACGCCGGACGCGGACGCGGCTATCTCGGGCAGCCCCGCACGGCGGCGACGCGTCGCGTCGTCACGCGCGGTGATGAGATCATGCAGAACGGTACATTCGCCAGCGACCTTCAGGCGTGGATCTGGCACCCGACGGGAGCTGACGGGTCCATCGAGGTCGACACGCGGGTGTACCGCAGCGCCCCGGGTGCCGCACGCTTGCACGTCGCCGATCTGGCTGCAGCCGATGGCGAGCTGAAAGCGTGGCAGAACGACCTGGTGTTGCAGCAGGACGTCAGCTACACGCTGGCGCTCTGGGCGCGCGCGGATCGTGAGCTCGAGGTCATCGTCGAGCTCTACGCGAGTGAATGCCCCAGCAATCGCTGCCTGCGCGCGCAAAGGCTCCGGGTGACCGAGACCTGGACACGCCACGTGGCGACGTTCGTTGCGCCCGCCGATGCTCGCGCGAGCCTGAACGTGTTCCTGCGCGAGCTCGGTAGCGTGTGGCTGGACGACGTTTCGCTACGAGAAGGAACCGGCGACGTGTTCCAGCGCGAGTTCGACCATGGCATCGTGCTGCTCAACTACTCCAATGAGCCGCAGACCTTGACGCTGGACGGCGCCTTCGCGCGGCTCGACATTCCCGGATCGGCGGTCTTCGACGGCGCCGTCGTCGAGGAGGAAACGGTGCCGCCTTGGGATGGGCGCATTCTGCTGCGCAGCGCCTCACCCCGTCCGTCGGCCCCCCAGGGATCCCTGCATCCCAACGAGCCCAACCCTTTCAACCCGACGACGCGTATCCGTTTCGATCTGACACGCGCCCAGCACGTGCGCCTGGCGGTGTTCGATCTCCGCGGCCGGCTGGTGCGCGTTCTGCACGACGGCCCGCTGCCTGCGGGAAACGGGCACAGCGTTGCGTGGATGGGAACGGACCGCGGCGGGCGGCCGGCACGTACGGGCGTGTACGTCTACCGGCTCGTCGGTCCGCACGTGCGCTTGTCGCGCAAGATGACGCTCTTGCGCTGACGTCGTGCTTCACGCCTTGTCGACGACGTCGAGGACCCAGGAGCGCCCAGCCGTGGCGTGCGGCCAACCGAGCGTCGTCACGCCCAGGTAGGCGACGTGAAGCATCTCTTCGCGCGTCAGGCCCGCCTTGAGACCGCGACGCGCGTGCGAGTGCACCGCGCCCTGCTCCCGTGCCCCGATCGCCAAAGCCAGCTTGACCAAACGCGCGGTCTTCGCATCCAGCGGGCCCGCCTTCGAGGTCGCATCGTTCAGTGCCGTGTACGTATCCCAGACTTCCGGGTGCTCGGCTCGAATCCCTTCGATGATGTCCGGCAGCTTCTCGGCCATGCAACTCGCCTCCTATCCGAAGTCCCGTTCTTCGAGCTCTTCGTCGCTGAATCCAAAGTAGTGCCCCACCTCGTGGAACAAGGTGATGCGAATCTGCTCGGTGAGCTCCTCGCGATCTGCCGCGATGCGCTCGAGATTGCGCTGGAAGAGGTAGATGCGGTCGGGGAGCGCCGACATCTGCGTCGGCGAATCGCGATCCGGAAGCGGCGTGCCCACGTACAATCCCAGGAGCTCTGGATCGAGCGGAGGCTTTTCCGATCGCAGCAGCTCGTCCGCTGGAATCGCTTCGACCAGAATGGCCACCTCGCCGTCGAGCGCCTCCTGGAAACGCTCCGGAATGTCCTCGAGCGCCGCGCTCACGAGGCGCTCGAACTCGGCGGAGTCGACGCGCACCGGGATGGGATACTCCGGATCGAGCGCGTGCGCGCGGCGCGTCAGCTCGTCGGCGCGCCCGTAGTCTCCTTCACGCTCGGCAACGCGCGAGAGCACGTCGTACGCGTCGGCACACGGATCTAGATCGATGCAGCGTCGCGCTGCTCTCTTTGCATCTTCGAAATCGAGCAGCTGGAAATGCAGCTGCGCCAGAGCCACCCAGGAATCGGGCTCCTCGGGATCCAGGTCCAGTGCGGTGCGGAAAGCTTCGCGCGCGTCGTCGAGATCCTCGAGCGCCCACAGAGCGTCGCCGTACGCCGCCTGCAGCGCTGCGTCGTCGGGGTGCTCGCGCACGGCCTTGCTGGCAAGGAGCAGCGCGCGCTCGTAGTCCTCGCTCTCCAGCGCCGAGTCGATCGCTTCCAGGACGTCGAGCTTTTTCGTCATGATGCGGCCTCGCACGGGTTCGCGACCCTCGGAGCAGTCGCCACGCTCCAGGTATCCGGAACCTCCGCGCTCGTGTGGTGTAGGATCGTGGTGTACCGGGATTGTGTCAGCTCACGCAGCCCTCCGCAAGGCACAGATGGACTCTTGCCCCGCGACGAGGGCTTCGCTAGGTTTTGGAACGACGGG
>JBFJHN010000088.1:0-7337 GCA_041613275.1 Candidatus Krumholzibacteriia bacterium
ATAGGGCCGCCGTGCCGACCGAGCGCCAGTAGAAGCCGCTCGTGTTCTCGGGGGCCGCGCCGACGTAGCGCAGCTCGACGCTCAAGCCGCTCGCGTTGCGCGCGGTGATCGCGGCCTGCCACATCGAGACGGCGCTCGTCGCGATCGGTGTGACGGAGGCGTCAGGCACGCCGCCATACGTGCTGGTGAACGAGATGGCGTGCGTGCCCGTGCCGAGCCCGGTCGTCGAGCCGCTCTGCACGAGCATCCCGGTGTTGGCGACGATCTGGTCGCTCTGGCCGGGTGGCGCGGCGCGGATGATCGCGTGGCGTCCGCCGATCAGCAGCGAGTCAGCCGACGTCAGGCTGAAGAGCCGGAGCGTGTCGGAGGTCAGCAGGAGCGCGCCGTGCTCGCCTGCGGAGACGGCGGACGCGGCGACGTAGAAGGCGCGCGCGCCGCCGGTGCGGGTTGACAGCCGCGTCAGCCCGGCGGACGAGGTCGAGTCGCTGAAGTAGAGCGACTGTTCCAGCCCGTCGATGAGCGCCTGCTTGTTGGCGCGCAGGATGTCGGCGAGTTCGCTGACCGGCGTGCCGCCGTCGGGCCGACGTTCGTTCCAGCTCATGTGAGCGTATCCTCCAGCGTGCCGAGCGAGCGCCAATGCACGGTGAATGTCGAGGCGGAGACTCCGTTGAACCAACTGAAGCGCGAGGTGAAGCCGCCGGTCGTCACGGTCGAGAGCGAGACGACGAGCTGGGTCGCCGACGGCGTCAGCATGACGGTCGGCATCGCGCTGTACGGATACGTGAAGACCTGCGACGACGTACCGCTGGTGGCGAGCGGGTGCATGATGCTGCCGCTGCGTTCGACCCAGACGCCGCCGCTCGCGGGCGTCGTCGCACTGAGCAGGCAGCGGCCGGTGCCGGCGAGCAACGTGGCGCTGGAGCCGAGCGCGGCAATCGACGCGTACAGCCCGAAGAGCCGACGGCTGTCGGTCGCGATGAAGGCGCGCGCGTGGCTGTCGGCGGTCGACGCGTTCGAGGACTGCGAGGCGGTGCCGACGTACGCGCGATAGTTGCCGGGCCGTAGCTGGCCCATCGAGTCGGACGAGTCGACGGGCGGCCAGTAGAGTGCGGGACGCAGGCCGGCGCTGACAGCGGTCCACCCCGAGCGGCGCGTCGGGGGGTCGCGGCCGACGACGCTCGCGTCGCTGGGCAGCGCCTCGTTCCAGCCAATCGTGGTCGTGCTCATAGCGAGACCGTGCCTTCCGAGCGCCACGTCACCGTGCCGCTATAGGTGCCGGCGGCGAGCGCCGAATGGATCGACGTGAAGCCGGAGGCGCCGAGCGTCGAGATGCCCGAGAGCAGCGTGGCCGCGCTGCACACGAGTTCGATGGACGCGGGCGGGGCGCTGTACGCGATGGGGAACGTCACGGCTTCGCTGCCGGCGTCAAGCGCAACAACCAAGTAGCTGCCCTCTTGGACGAGCCAGTAGGCGTCGTCGGTCGGCGCCGTCCGATGTTCGAGCATGTTGGGGTGCGCGACGTAGCCGGTGTTGGCGCTGCCGACATGGCGGAGGGCGTAGCGCAGCGTGTCGACGGAGAGCGTGCCGCTCGGCAGTCCGCCCGTGCGGTTCGAGCCGCTCACGGCGAACCGCAGCGTGCCGGGCTTGGGGCCGACGAGTGCGGTCGCCCCGCCGCTGCCGGGCCACGAGAGCGCCGAGCCGATGGCGGTCGCGAACGCCGAGGCAAACTCACGCATCGCGTCGTCGAGCAGCGACGCGGTCGAGGTCGAGCTGGGGACGCTTGCATCCCAACTGGTGATGGCGCTCATGCGAGCTTGCTCCAGAAGGGGGCGTACTCCAGGTCGGTGACGACGCGTTCGTGGGCGAGCCGGATCATCTCGGTGGCGCTCTCATCGTCGCTGTCCGCCTGAAACTCGGCGACATGGGCGAGCGGCCATACGACGGCGTGCAGCAGTTCGTGCCGGACGTGCTCGTCGAGTTCGTCGTCGGGGATCTTGCTGACATTGAAGAAGAGGCGGGCGCGCCGGTACTCCGGGTCGGCGATACAGCCGGCGGCGGCCTCGTCGGAGTCCTTCGGCGATGCCCATTCGAGATCGAAGCGCCAGCCGTTGAGGCCGAGCAGTGCTCGATAGCGCTTGAAGGCACGGCGAATCGCGCGTTGTTTGGCTTTCGGCGTCATCCCGTCACCCCCGCTGCGAGCGCCATCGTCCGCTTGCCTTCGGCGACCGCGTCGAGATGTTCGACAGGGCCGACGGGCCGCGTCTCCAAGTGGAGACAGACGGCGTCGGTGTCGACGACGATCTCGAAGCCGGCGGCTTTGGCGGCATCGCAGAAGTTCGAGTCCTCGCCGACCGCTGAGACCCGCAAGTCATCGCGCAGGTTCGGTGCTTGCTGGCGCTCTTGGGTCGCGCGGTGGGTCGCGATGTCCATGAGCTTGCGCCATTCTGGCAGGGCGGCGAACGGATTGCGGTTGTCGTAGAGTTGGCGGGCGAACCCGTCGACTTCGACCATCGCGTCGAGCGGACGGGCGAGCGGGCGCACGCCGAACCACGGATAGGCGAGCGTCTCGAAGACCGCACGCTTGACGAGCAGGCAGGCGCCACCCGTGCGAATGACGGGCAGCACGCCCTGGTGTGACGCGTGCGGCTCCCACGTCCCGGTGCCGGTGTCGATGGTCGGCAAGTACGGCGTGCCCTTGAGGCAGCAGTAGCCGCCGACGATGGACGCGCTAGCGTGCGTGCCGAACGCGGTCGTGAGCAGACGGTCGAGGATCGTCGGCTCGAAGACCATGTCGCCGTCGAGAAAGAGCAGCCAACCGCCGGCACCTTCGAGCAGCAACCGGGCCGCTTCGTTGCGCGCCTTGTCGACGAGCTGACCCGGCACGATGTCGAACCCGATGTCGAGCTTCAGGTCTTTCGCGCGGTTGAAGAGGGCGAGCAGCGAGCGGGTCGTGTCGCCCGTGATCTGGCCGTAGGTCGTGACGGCGACCCGGCCGGGCGGGACGGCGACTTGAGCGTCAGGCATAGTCAATCGGCTCCGCGTAGCGTTTGGCGTCGAGCAGCCCAACGCGCAGCACCCGGCGTTGGCCGCGCAGCGTCGCCACCTCGAACCCTTGCGGGAAGGTCAGCGCGACGACGCGCGTCTCGCCGACCGGCAAGTCGGTGAGTGCCGCCTCGATCTCCGGCAGCACGGGCAGCACGCCAAGGCGGCCGCGCACGAACTGCACTTCGGGCAGCATCATGCCGCGCGCCGTCAGGACCGGCTCGCACGCGTCGATCCGCACGCTCACGAGATCGCCCAGCGTTGGGCATTCGACCGGAGATCCTCGTAGACGATCCAGCATGTCCGGTATCCGCGCGACATCGTCAGATCGGTAGCAGTGCCACACGTCGGGCCAGGGCTCGGCGACCAACGGAACGTGCAGGCGACGGGCGCGTTCGCAGAAATGGCGATCTTCGCCATCGGCCATAGGACCGGGGGCGAGACCGTCGACGCGGTCATAGGTGACTCCTTTGCGGATGACGTCGGTGCGGATCAACGTGCAGGCGCCGAGCCCGCCGACCCGAAGGCGACGGCGGCCGGCGAGCGCACCCAAGAACTCGTACGGGTCCGCGCCGAAGCCGTGGTTGTTGGTCAACTCGTAGGGATGGCGGAGCCAGACCTGCGGCAGCGGCATGGCGTTCGGCTGCCAGCGCGTCCAGTAGACCGCCGAGACGATCGGAGCGTCGGCGGCGAGCAGCGACGCGAGCGTCCGAGGGTCGCACAGCACGTCGGCGTCGACCAGCCAAAGCGCGTCATACCTGCCTGAGACGGCGAGACCGAGCGCGGCGTTCCGATTCGCGGACATGCGCGCGAAGGCGGGCTGGGTCCACTGGCGGGTCGCGCTGCCTTCGGCGTAGTCGCCGTTGGCGGGCATCGGCACGTCGGCGAGCAGCGCGTCAGGGAAGGCGTCGGTGAGGATCGCGCGCACTTCGTCGGCATCGGCTTGCCCGCCGAGATCGAGCAGGAAGGCGTAGTCGACTTCGGCGTCGACCTGCTGCCATCGCAGTGTCTCAGCGAGCGCACGGACGATGGTGGCGGGCTTGCGGACGATCGACGCGACGAGGACGCGCGGCGGCTGGACCGCCGGGATCGGCGCGGTCAGCACGACTTCGTCGCTGTCAGCGATCGAGGCGGCATGAGCGGTTTCGGTTTCGGTGAGTGGCATCAGTGAATGCGTGGAAGACGGAAGAGGCCCTCGTCGCCGGGGCGCACGAGATGCTTGTGAATGAACTTCTTCTTGACCTTCTTCGTGCGTTCGTACGGATCGGGATCGCCGCCGCCGCCCGCCGCGTTGTAGCTGAGGCTCGCGGCGACACTCGCTGTCGCGGTGATCGCGCCGACGAGCGCCGCGTGCCGATTGTAGAGGAGCGCGGCCGCGAGCGGGTTCGCCGTCACGGTCACGGCGCCGGTGAGGGCGGCGTGCCGATTGTAGGCGAGCAGGGTCGCGGTCGGCGTGCCCGTGACCGTCGTGTCGCCCGCGAACAGGTAGTGCTTGTTGAACGCCATCGTCGCCGCTGGAGCGGCCGTGACGGTGACCGCGCCGACGATCTCGGGCGCGCTGCCCGCATACTGCATCGTGGCGGCGGGCGTCGCGGAGACGGTGACGCTGCCCGCGAGCGCGGCGTTCAAGTTGTAGACGAGCGCGGACGCGACGGGTGAGGCCGTCACGGTGACCGCGCCAGCGAGACTCGCGTTCCGATTGTAGGCCAGCGCCGAGGCCGTGGGGCTGGCCGTGACGGTCACGGCGCCTGCCAGCGCCTTGTTGATGTTGTAGAGCAGCGCGCTGGCAACGGGCGAGACGGTGGCGGTGACCGCGCCCGCAAGGCTGCGGACGAAGTTGTAGACCATCGTCGCCGCGACACTCGCCGTCGCGGTGACGGCACCGGCGAGCGAGGCGTGGCGGTTGAACGCGAGCGCGGTAGCGGTGGGCGTGGTCGTCTGGGTGACCGCGCCCGTGATGGTGTAGTTGTTTGCCGCCGTCGTGTAGTCAACGTTCCACTCGATGGCGCCGACTTCGACGGTGGCGCGCGTCGAAGGCGAGCCGCCCGTCTTCGTGCCGTGGACGACGATCTCAACCGCTGAGCCATCGGCGGTGCCGAGGATCGAAGCGTTCCACGTCAGGCTGACGACTTGGCCGGTCGCGGACGTGACGTCGATTTCGCTGCTGGCGGCGAGCGCGCTACTTCCGCCCGTCTCCCACACCTCGACGCGCACGGTTGGCGTGCCCGTGCCATCCCACTTGCGCACCTGCACGCGAAACTCTTGCAGGCCCGCGCCCACCGTGGGATTGCCGGTGGGTGTCGGGACCGAGGCGCGAACGTCGGTATCCGCGTTGTTGTTCGACGTTGTCAGCCAGTTCGCATCGGGACTGTCGGGATCGTCGGTGACGTTGGTATACGCCCCCGACAGGTTCGTCAGCGAAAAGACTACACCATCAACCGCTTTGCGCTCAGTCGCCATTTACCCGGCGAACGTGACGTTCGGCGTGATCTTGTAGGTGTCGTTTTCGGCGATCGTGTACGGGCCGCTGGCATCGACTTCGATGAAGAGGATGCGCTTCGTGCCGCCCGCCGCCTTGGTGTTGATGAAGTACCCTTGGACCGAGCCTGTCCAGCCGCCCGCGCCACCCGTGAACGTCTGCTGGGCGTAGGCGCGTGCGTCTGCCGCTCCCGTCCACGACGCATCGGTCAGGGTGATCCGCGCGTACCCAGTGCCGGTCGGCTCCGTGATGGTCGCTTCGGTGATCGTGTCGGTGGGCGAGACGTTCGTGAACAACCCCAACTCCAAGTCGGCGTCACGATCGGTCAGCGTGCGCTTGCACACCAAGTCGGCGATGAGGGCCTCACCCTCGTCTGGGACGAATCCTGCCATGCTAGTCTCCGGTGAGTGTTGGGCCAGCGTCGCGCGCCACGAATCCGCGCAGACCACGACGAGCCATCAGGGAAAGGAAACGCGGCGTCTCTGGCGAGACGGGACCGCGACGGTGGTAGCGCGCGCTGCCGACCTCGGTTTCGAGGTAGCACATGTGCGCGCGCCAGAAGCGGAGTCGACGGAAGAAGGATCGGATCATGGGGCCTCTAGGCGGTGGCGTACTGAGCGTGCTTGCGGGCGCGGTCTTCGGGCCGGACGTAGGCGAGGTGGCGCCAGCCGGCGGGTGGAGGGACGACGCCGATGTTCATCGGCAGGTTGGCCGGGAAGTGCCCGACGTGGACGTCCTGGCGGGGCCACGCGGGCTCGAACGGCTCGGTGGGCACGCGGACCATCCACACGCGCGGATGCACGCTCGCCTGCCAGTGGCCGTCGACGCGGTGCCGGGTGTCGGCGTTCCAGGCGTCATACAGCACCCACGCCCACGCATTGGTCAAGATAGCAGGATCGGCCAGCTTGCGCAAGTCCTCCGGGCGGAGGCCGACTAGCTCCATGTCGGCGTCGAACGCGAGCACCCAGCCGCCGGGGCCGGCGCGCGCGGCGGCGAGCCGCCAGAGTTCGGCCCGGCGTGGCGCTTCGGGCCGTGCGCTGCCCCACCAGTCGGCGCCCGCGCTGTCGGCGGTCGTGACCTCGCAGCCGTGCGCCCGGCAGACGTCGGCGGTGGCGTCGGTCGAGCCGTCGTCCAAAGCGACGATGGCGTCGCAGAACGGGCGCATCGCCGTGAGCACGCGGGCGAGGTAGCGGTCGGCCTCGTTGCGGACGAGGAGGGCGCCGACGATCATCAGAAGGTGTTGAGCGTGGCGCGCGACCACGAGTTCGCGCTCTTGCACACGTAGAGGTAGTTCGCGTCCCACGCAATCGAACCGGCGGTTCCAGTGGCGGTGCCGCTTGCGGGCGCATCGGTAGGAAGCACTAGGCGACCGTACGAGAGCCCAAGTGCGGACGCGCCGCTGCGGTAGAAGCCGAGGGAACCCTCGGAGGTAAAGCGCAGCGACGGTGCGATGGCAGAGCCGCTCACGATGCCCAGGTACGCGTTGCCCCAACGGCCCGCGACGGCGCCACCCGCCACGAGGTCTCCCACGTCGGCGCCCGCACGATACAGCCCCGTGTTGGGATCGTTGGCGAACGCGACCGCAAGGCTGCTCGTTGAGCCGCCCGGCACGCGCAGCGTGCTATGCACCGGCGCGAGGATCAGGGTGTTTGAGCCACCGTCCGAGAACTCACTGGCGTTGATCGAGCTGTTGTAGCCGACGACGGTCTGTGCGGTCGTGCCGGAGTCGATGACGAGACCAACAGCGAACCCTTCAGCCACGAGTCCGTAGACTTGGTTGCCTTGGTTGTCGCCGGTCGCGGGCTGCGCGAGGTGC